>JANQFM010000512.1 GCA_028277865.1 Acidobacteriota bacterium | reverse complement strand
GTCACGATGAGTCCGCTGTCCTTGCCTGTGCGCACGATGTTCATGTTGTAGGAATTCGAGAAGGACTCTCCGTTGGCGCCGCCGTAGTGGACGGCGCTTTGGTGGTAGAGAGTGAAGTCGAAGCCCAGCAAGCGGGTGTCGAAACGGTTGAGCGCAAGGCTGTTGACGACCGTGCCGTCGTTGGTGATGACCCCGTGGTCCTGGGAGGCGTAGCTTGAGGTGTATTCGGCACAGTTGTCGCCGCAGGCGGTGCATGCGCAGCGCTCCTCGGGATTGTTGATTCCTTCCCAGGGCTCGGCCACTGCGTTGGAAGGGGACTCGTCATCCTCGCGGATGGCCTCGATCCACTTGACCCAGGTTCCCTGGTCGGTGGTGATGCGGATGGTGAGGTGAGCCACCCGAGGCAGGTCTTTGGCGCACAGAATGCCGGTTACCCGCCCCTCCTGGTCGCCGTAGCTGACCAGGGTGTTGGCGCCGCCGTCCGTTCGCTGGGCAATGACGCTCAAGCGCCGAATGGGCCCCATTGTCCTCAGCCCCGGCAAATCAAAGACGATCTGCTGGCCCCGGTAGCGGATCGGATCCTCGATCACTCCCGAGGCGAAGCTGGCCGCAGTGGATGGCGCTGAAGATAAAAGGATCGCCAGCGAAAACAGAAATCCCGTCCCCCGAATGAAGGCTGTGAAAGACATGACCCCTCCTGCCCGCTTGTTCAGGCCGCCTTTGCCTGCATAGCCAAAGTCTGCGCAAGAGGATCAGTTCAGGCCTTCAGTACTGCACTCAGAGAGCCTTCCCGGTGGACCTTGGCTGCATGAGGCGCAACGGCTGAACAATGAAAATCTAGTTGTTGAGCTGTCTTATTCAACGGTCGCGGGGTCCGAATTCCCTCAAAACCTAATCACGGGAGGAGAATCACGCCAAGCCGCAGAGGGGTAGAAAGGCGTCAGCTACATAATCGACAGGGGTGGGCGCTGCGGGTCAGGAGATTGAGGGGAGCCGTCTTCAAATCACTCAGCACTGAACGCATGCTTCCAACGGGGCCCTTCGAAGCGGGCGTAATCGCTGTCCGTAGTGATAAATTCGCACCCATGCTCGATGGCAAGTGCGGCAAAGTAGGCATCGTTGACCATCGGCCCGGCGATCTTGGATTTTGTGCACAAACGGCTGAAGATTGCCCAATGCCTGCGGCCCGGGCGGACCATCACGCAGCGATGCCTCTGCATCAGGCTCTCGGCAAAACTCAGGGCCAGGCGGAGCGGGGTGGCCAGTCGAAAGATCTTCTTGTTGGTGACAATCCTAACGAAAGCGCTCAAGCCCAGTTCGGAGAAGGCAAATGGTTCAGTGCCACCAGCCAGCCGCTTGAGCCAATCGGCATATTCGTCGTGCTCCGGAGCATCCTCGCGGTGGGCGTAAATCAGCACGTTGACATCGGGCAGCTGCATGGGTCAACTCCGGCGACCGTATCTTTCCAGGTCGTCCTGGGCGACCTGGAGCGAAGTCTTGTCAAGGTTGATATCGGGAAAGCGTCCTCCAGCCCCGTAGGTCACCAACTCGAAAGGGGCTTCCTGCTCAGATTCGGCAGACTGCTGAGCCAGATAAGAGCGGACCGATTCCTGGATCAATAGGCTGACAGTCAGGTTTCGCCGAAAAGCTTGCTTCTTGAGAGCCTCCAAAAGACGGTCGTCGATGGTGATCGTCGTGCGCATGGCATTTTTGCAAACGATTGGCAAGAGCGGGTTTCGGTGGCCTTGACCCTCTGGGCTGCCATGGAGCCGACTGTCGGGTCTTACGGATATAGTAGCCGTAAGGAGGATCTGCCATGACTTTGCCCAACCCAGACTCTGTGCCTCAAAAGGTCCAAGACCTCAGCCGGCAGCTGAGCCAACCCAGGCCTTTGCGCCGCGGCTCACTTTCCGTGCGCTACATGAAATGCAGCAAGAAAGGCTGTGCCTGCGCCGAAGATCCCGAAGCCCGGCATGGCCCATACCATACGCTGACCCGCACCGTGAAAGGCAAGACGCGCTCCCGCTACCTCAGCCAGGAAAAGGCCGGGCAAGCGGCCCGCCAGATTGAGGCCGGCCAGCAGTTTCGCCAACAGGTGGAGGCCTACTGGCAAGCCTGCGAGCAGTGGGCTGATCAACTGCTCGATTCGAGCGAGGCGGACTCGGAAGAGGCCGCCGAAAAAAAGGGCTCCAAATCGCGCTCCAAGGGGAGGCCCAGACCGAAGTCCAGGCGCTCCTAGCCCGCGCCGGCGCTGGCCCGCTCGACTTTGAAGCCTTGGAAAGTGCCGCCCGCCGGAAGGCTTTGAACTCGGCGGCCCGCGATGTCGAAGCCCATCTGAATGCCGACTTGTCTGACGCCGCCCCGTCCCACCCCTGCCCCTGCGGGGCTCAAGCCCGCTATGCGGGCCGGCGCGGCAAAGCCTTTCAAACCACGCTCGGGGAGATCACCCTGCAACGGGCCTGCTTCCACTGCGCCGCCTGCGGCCAAGGCTTCTGCCCACGCGATCGCAGCCTGGGCCTGGATTTGGGCTCGCTGTCGCCGGCGCTGGGGCGCATGGTCGCCTTTGCCAGCACGGTCACCAGCTTTCAAGAAAGCAGCGACCTGCTCCTGCAATTGGCTGGCGTGCACGTCTGCGCCAAGAAGGTGGAGCGCTGCGCACAAGCCATCGGGGAGCAAGTCGCCCGCTACGAGCGTGAAGTCACTGAGCCCGACTCCCCATTCGACGTCCCCCAGACCCTTTACCTGGGAATGGACGGCACCGGGCTGCCCATGCGCGCCGGCGCTTTGCAGGGCCGGGCGGGCAAGCAGCCCGACGGCTCCTCGAAAACTCGCGAGGCCAAGCTGTGCACCGTCTGGAGCGCAGAGAGCCGCGGCCCTCAGGGCCGGCCCTCCCGCGACCCGGGCTCGACCTCCTATACTGCGGCCATCGAAAGCGCCGCTTGCCGGGACACCGACCGGCAGCTCTCCGACTTTGCCCGGCGGGTGCAGCGCGAGGCCGGCCGCCGCCGATTCTGCCCGGCGCAGCGCCAAGTGGTCCTGGGGGACGGGGCCAAGTGGATCTGGAACATCGCCCAGGAGGTCTTCCCCGACGCCATCCAAATTGTGG
>JANQFM010000497.1 GCA_028277865.1 Acidobacteriota bacterium | reverse complement strand
CACAGAGACAACTGAGCTGATTTGTCAAGTGTTTTCTGTGGAAAACTTTCAAAAGACCCATTTTCCGCCCTTTCTTGCCGGCATGAACCGCCTTCATTGCAAGAACTGCACCAGAGGCGAGTTCCTCTTCTTCAGCGCCTGGTAGTACCGCTCCTCGGAATAGGGCACTCGGTTCTTCCAGCAAGCAAACTGGATCCGTTGCCATCGGAAGGCGAGGGCCCTGACGGCCTCGTTATGGCTTTTGCCCGACTTCAACTGCTGCTGGTAGAACGCCTTGGCCCAACGCGACTTGGGGATCGAGCAGCCGGCAAACTCCTGCTGGGTCTGCAGCTGGAACTTGCAGCAAGCCAGGCGGCGGCAGACTTTGTAGGTGTTGCCGCTTTTGCGGGTGACCGGGGCAATGCCGGATAGTTTCTGGATGTCCTGAGCCGTGGCGAAGCGGCTGCGGTCCGTTCCGAATGCCGCCGCCAGGCGCGGCGCCAAAGCATCGCCTGCCCCCGGGAAGCTGGAGAAGATTTCGCTGTCCGGATGCTTTTTGAACAAGCGCCGGATGTGCTTTTCCACCCGCTCGATGGCGCGGCTCAGGGCCTGGATCTGTTCGGCCAGCAGCCGGGCCTGCAGCGGGCCGGCCAGCAGCAGGGCCGGATCCTGCGTCAAGGGCTGGGCCAGGGCGATCTCCTCGAAGCGCTCCTGCAGTCCCTGGGCACGGCGCCCCTTGTGGCGCTCGTCAAAGCCGCGCAGCTGATCCAGGGAGGCCTTTTGCAGCTTTTGCAGGCTGGGCCAGCGGCGCAGCAGGGCGCAGGCCGCCGGCGAGTGCAAGGGCGGGGCCCACCGCAGGGCCTGGGGGAAATAGCTCCTGAGCAGGCTCGTGAGCTTCTGCACGCAGCCCTTGCGCTCATCGACCAGGCTGCGCCGCAAGGGCGTCAGCAGCTGCAGGCTGCGCGTCAGGGGGTCGGCAGGCTCCCAGCGGTGCAGGCGCTTGGGGTGCTTGCGCACCAGCTCCAGCAGCAGGTCGGCATCGCCCGGGTCGTCCTTGGCGCCGCTGACCCGGAAAGCCTCGCGGAAGCGGGAGAAGCTGCGCGGGTTGACCGGGTAAAAGTGCAGGAAATCGTAGCCCATCAGAGCATGCATCAGCGCCCCTCGCGGCGTCTCCAGGCACACTGCCACAGGGCGGCCGCCGAATCGCCGGCCCAGCTGGCGGGCCCACTGCCGGATCGCCTCCGGGTCTTGGGCCAAGGTCAGGCTCTCCACCCGATCCGACCCGCATGCCTGCAAACGGACTTCGTGCGCTTCCTGAGCCCAGTCAATCCCCACCCAGGCGGCAAACTCCACTTCCTCTCTGGCTGTCTTCTCTGGCATCCTCTCTGTCCTTTCACACAAGGTTTTCCACAAAAACACGGGACTCAGCACGCTTGCCGGAAGACTGCGCAATCCTTATAGTGAGTCCTTTGAGACGACAACTGAGCATGCGTTTTCGTCTACCGGCGCGCCGTCCCGCTCGAAAGTCTCTGTGAAAGCGTCTCAGCGCTAGGGCACGGAAATTCGTAGCGGGACGGTGCGTAGCTGCCGCCTTGGATATGTACAACACAAGGCAGCCGGAGAAAACCCTGCAATCAACCGCCTTTTCCACAAACCCACAGCCATCCAAAGAAAGAAAAAGAAGCAAAAAGAAAGAAACTGCTGCTACTACTAGCAATAAACATTGACACGACCTCGCCCTTAACAGCTATAAGGACACAGAGCGGAATCAGAAAAAGCCCTCTGATCTCTTGTGTTCCGGTGTCTCTGCGGCTTCCCATCTCTGGCCTCGCCGGGCACTATTTGAACTGGATCGCTACGAAATACTAGAATACGGCGGTCGCGCCGAAGGGCGCGGCGCGGATGGGATGGTGATTCCGGCTGGGGGAGAGACGGGTTCACCACAGCTTCGACAACGCCTCTCGGTCCCATTCCATTTCGGTCCTCAGCGTTCGCAGATTTTTGCTTGAGCGAGCTGGATTTTTGGTTTCGCTCTCAGTTTCGAGCGTGCGCCTGACAGTTTGGGCGGCGGACAGGGGATGCGACCGTCATGGCTCAGATCTTTCATTCCAGTGCCAATGCTTACGCCAAGCTGAGCATTGTCTTCGGCGCCTTGCTGGTCTTTCTGCTGGGATGGCTGGCGCTGGCGATCGGCGAATCGCCTTATGTCACCCGCCAGGACATCCCGCGTGAGCAGAATGTCCCCTTCAGCCACAAGCACCATATCAACGGGTTGGGAATCGACTGCCGCTACTGCCATACCTCCGTGGAGGAAAGCGCCTTTGCCGGCATCCCGCCCACCGAAACCTGCATGTCTTGCCACTCGCAGATTTGGGCCGAGGCACCCATGCTGGAGCCGGTGCGGGCCAGTTGGAGGGACGAAACGCCCCTGGAATGGACGCGGGTCCATGACCTGCCCGACTTTGCCTATTTCAATCACAGCGTCCACGTCAAGAAAGGGGTGGGCTGCGTGACCTGCCACGGGCAGGTGGACCAGATGCCGCTGATTCGCCAGACGGCCACCTTGCTGATGGGCTGGTGCATCGAGTGCCACCGCAACCCGGAGCAGTACGTGCGCCCTCGCGAAGAGGTCTTCAACGTGAATTGGACGCTGCCGGAGGGGACCAGCCAGGAGGAATTGGGACGACGGCTGGTCGAGGACTACGACATCCGCAGCCTTCAGTCCTGCTCGATCTGCCACAGATAGGGAACATGGAACAGGAAACATGGAACAAGGAAGACGGGTCTGGCCGACAGGCAGCAGGAAATGGATTGCAGTTTTGTTTCTCTTGCTCTTCCCTGTCCCTTGTTCCGTGTTCCCTGTTCCATCGAATCACGGGCAACACCGAAGCGGCCTGGACCCAGGCTTTGAGGCTTTGAGACGATGAAAAGGGGTTCCGAATTCAAGCGTCCGCGCCAGATCGGCCTGGAGGCCCTGGGCGGTAAAGTCTCCGGCAGCAGCGGGCAGGAGTACTGGCGCAGCCTGAATCAGTTGGCCGACACCGAGGAGTTTCAGAAGTACCTGAAGCGAGAATTCCCGGAAAATGCCGACCAGATGATCGATGCGGTGGGGCGGCGGCGCTTTTTGCAGCTCATGGGCGCCTCGCTGGCGCTGGCAGGATTGAGCGGCTGCACCCGTCAGCCGCCTGAAAAGATCGTCCCCTACGTGCGCCAGCCGGAGCAGATCATCCCCGGCCGGCCGCTTTATTTCGCCACTGCCCTGACATTGGGCGGACGCCTGCGCGGGGTCTTGGCGGAAAGCCACATGGGGCGTCCCACCAAGCTGGAAGGCAATGAGCTGCATCCGGCCAGCCTGGGATCCACGGATCTGTTTACCCAGGCCGAAATCCTCAACCTCTACGACCCGGATCGTCTGCAGGCCATCCGGAATGCGGGCCGCATCCGCACCTGGGACGGCTTTTCGGCCATATTCCGCACAGCCATAGGAAGCCTGGGCGACCAAGGTTGGGGACTGCGCATCTTGAGCGAGACGGTCACCTCGCCCTCCATGGCCAGCCAGATCGAGCGCATCCGAGAACGCTTCCCTCAAATGCAGCACCACCAGTACGAACCGGTCAATCGCGACGGTGCCCTGCAGGGCGCCCGCAGGGCATTCGGGGAGGATCTGGACGTTCGCTATCGATTCGACCAGGCCGACGTGATCTTGTCGCTGGACGCCGATTTTCTCTGCTCCGGCCCTGCCTCAGTCCGATATGCACGCGATTTGGTGAGCCGACGGAATTTTGTGGAAGGGCCGCAGCAGATGAACCGGCTTTACGTGGCCGAGTGCTGCCACACCAACACCGGATCATTTGCCGACAACCGCCTGCCGCTGAGAGCCAATGATATCGAGGCACTGGCCAGGGCGGTGGCGGTTGGGGTTGGAGTCGACGTACAGGGCGGATCGTTGGCGGGAGAAGCGGCCCAGTGGGCAGCGGCTGTTGCTCAAGACCTGTCGGCCCATCCGGGACGCGGCATCGTCATCGCCGGGGACGGGCAAAGTCCGGCCGTCCACGCTCTGGCCTGCCTGATGAACCACCAGTTGGGCAATGTCGGCCGGACGGTGGAGTTCAGCGATCCGGTGGACGCCTTTCCGGTCGTCCACAACGAGTCGCTGAAAGAGCTGGTCGAAGCCATGCAGGCCGGTTCAGTGGAAATGCTGCTCATCCTGGGCGGCAATCCGGTCTACACTGCACCCGCCGACCTCGACTTTGCCGCGGCGCTCGCCAAGATCCCGCTGGGCATCCACCTGACCTTTTCCGAAAACGAAACCGCCCGGCTGTGCCACTGGCAGATCCCGGCCGTCCACGAGTTGGA
>JANQFM010000488.1 GCA_028277865.1 Acidobacteriota bacterium | reverse complement strand
AGTTATCCTTACTGGAGGTAAGGATACTGAGGAGCAGGCCAAATGGCAGTAGCAACTTTGACCAGCAAAGGGCAGATAACGGTGCCCAAGGTTGTACGGGAGCACCTCCACCTGGCCAGCGGGGACCGCTTGGAATTCATCATCGAACGAAACGGTCGGGTCAGGTTGCAGCCGGTGACAGGAAGCGTGCGGCAGCTCTACGGAATGTTTCGCCAAAACAAAAGGCCAACTCCGTCTGTCGAGCAGATGGACGAGACTGTGATCGAGACTCTGTCGCAGGAAAATGAGCGGATTCGCGAGGGTTAGCGAATGAGGGGATTGGACTCCAACATACTTATCCGCTACCTGACCGCCGATGATGCACAACAAACCGCAGCGGCTCGATCATTGCTGGAACAAGGCGAGGAGACGGGAGATCGCTTCCACATTAGCACAACGGTGTTGTGCGAACTGATCTGGACACTTCGAGGCCGACCCTATTTCTTGGACCGGTCAGCCATCACATCGGCGATCGAACTCTTGTCTGCCACGCCTCTTTTCGTCCTGCAAAGCCGTGAATTGGTCTTGAAAGCGCTGCGCGACTATCGCCAGGGCGGTGCAGATTTTCCAGATTACCTGATCGGTTGGCAGAACCGCCAAGCGGGATGCGAAGACACCCTGACTTTCGACCGGAAACTGGCGCGTGAGAATGGCTTCACCCTTCTGGATTAGGCTTTCGCGTCAAGGGGACGAAGCGCACCGGGCCGAGGTCGGTCTTTCTCAACTTCCCCTTTTTCTTCTCGTAAAGCAGCAATGACTGGACGCCGTATACTGGCCCCACAGGCACGATCAGGCGTCCGCCTTCGGCCAATTGGTCTGCCAGAGGCTGGGGCAGGTGCTCCGGGGCGGCAGTGACGATAATGGACGGGAAGGGGGCTTCCTCCTCCCATCCCAGATAGCCGTCGCCGTGGCGGACCTGAACGTCTTCATAGCCCGATTCGCTCAGTATTTTCGCTGCTCCCTCAGCCAATTCAGGGATGATCTCGATGGTGAATACCTTGGCGCCCAATTCGGCCAGGACGGCAGCCTGGTAGCCGCTGCCGGTTCCCACTTCCAACACCTTTTGGCCCGACTTGACATTCAGTGCCTGGGTCATCAGGGCTACGATGTAGGGCTGCGAGATGGTCTGCTGATAGCCGATGGGCAGGGCATGGTCCGCGTATGCCATCTGACGCACCTGGGGCGGGACGAAGCGGTGGCGGGGCACATTCTGCATGGCCTTCAAGACGTCCCGGTCGTGGACGTCCCGTGCCATCAACTGAGTCCGGACCATCTCCAGCCGGGCGGCCTTGAACGGGTCTCCGGCAGTCGTCTGTCCCCCCTGCTGTGCGGCGCAGCCGGTGAGGGGAAAAAGCAGGAGTAGAGCGGGGAGGGTTTCGCGCCAAGACGCAAAGACACAATGATTCGAGTCCTTCTTGGTGTCTTTGCGCCTTGGCGGGAAACTCCTCATCCCGCCCCATGATACCGGCCTGCTGACGATCAGAACAAACGCAGCTGCACTTGGTCGCCGATCACTTCGGCGAAGTCGAGCCCCTGCAGTTCCAGGATCGGCTCGGCCACCGGCCGGATCTGCTTTTCGACATAGTGCTGGTGATCGATGGGATGCCGGCGTTCCGTTGCCGGTTCGGGGCCGTCTGTGGTCATCAAGTAGGAGATCAGGCGCCCTGCAGGGCGGGACATCTTGCGGGCTGCGGCCACATGAGGCGGTGTGGTGGCGGTGTACTCGTCCAAGCCCTTGCGCAGCGCCTTGCGATAGACCAGCGACTGGTCGTGGACTCCCTGACGCACTTCGGCCACCACTTGGTGCAGGTATTGCTGAAGGTCTTTCCCATGGAAAAGGCGCTGGTAAAGTTCGCGCTGGACCTGCTTTGCCAACTCGGTCCAGTCGCGGCGCACCACCTCCATTCCCGTGAAGATGGCGCGCGTGGAGCCGTCCTCGTCGGCCAATCCGGCGTAGCGCTTGCGGGCGCCGGCTTTGGTGCGCCGCATGTGGGGCAGGTGAAGCTTGAGGTAAAGGCGTTCGAATTCCAGCTCCAGGCAGCTTTCAACACGCCATTTCTTGCGGATGTGCCGGGCCAGGTCGCGGTTGAGGCGTTCAACGAGCTGACGGCCCCGCTGGCGGGCCTTGCGGCCGTCGGATTCGCCGGAGAGGACGAAAAGGCTGTCGGTGTCGCCGTAGAGCACCCGGAATCCGTAGGATTCCAGCTGGGCCTTGGACCAAAGCAGGATTTCGCGCCCGAAAGCGGTGATGGCGCCGGCCACCGCAGGGCTGTAAAAGCGGCAGGCGGGCGTCCCCAGGACTCCGTAAAAGGAATTCATCAGGATTTTGATGGCGTAGCTGGCCACCTTGTCCCCTTGGCGCTTTGCAGCCTCGCGGCGGGGAAACAGCTCGTCCAGAAGGCCGGGCAGAATCCCCGCCTTCCTCGCAAAAGCAGCACCGTTGGGGGCACGGATCAGATCCTGGCTTTCTTGGGGGCGACGAACGTGGTTGAGGGGGTCGATCTGGAAGGTGCGGATCAGGCTGGGATAAAGGCTCTTGAAATCAAAGACGCAGACGTTGTCGTAGAACCCGACCTGAGGCTCCATCACATGTCCGCCCAGGTTGGCGCCTGCGTCGCCTGCCCCCGAACCCACGCTGGGGGCAACGATGCCCTTCTTGCGCAGTTCGCTCAGGTAGAGGAAGTCGAAGGAGGCAATAGAGCCCGAGACGCGATTGACCGGCAGCCCTGTCAGCAGGCTGCGTTCCACCGCCAATTCCACCAGGTTGAGCTTTTGCAGGACTTCCAGCACCAGCCGGGCATCGTTGAGGTTGTATTCGACAAAGCGTCCCAGATCATTGTTATAGCTGTGCAGGATTTCCTCAGCCCGCCCCTCCCCCTGCAAGGTCTTGCCCTCGCCCAGCACGCGTTGCGCAACGAAGTCAAGTGCATAGGAGTCGTAGCGCAAAAAGGATGTGCGCAGCATTTCGATTCCGTCCAGCACCACCCGCCCAGGCAAGCTGGCGTTGAGGTTGTTCCAGGGGCTGCGCGAGGGGCGAAGGCGCAGGGTGCCCGGGGTGCGTCCCATTTCCATCGCGACTCCATCCTGCCGTGCCAGCCGGTCGAGCACTTGAAGGTCGAAGTCGATCACGTTCCAGCCGGTCAGGATGTCGGGGTCGATCTCATGCACCCTTCGGCAAAAAGCCCGGATCAACTCAGGCTGGCTCCGGAAGGCCATCGTCCCCACGGGCGGGGTGCGGCCTTGCCTCTCCAGCAGCAAGACCTCTGAAACGCCGCAGCCATGCAGCGCGATCGAGAGCAGGCGACTTGCTTGGGGATCGGTTTCGATGTCCACGGAGAGGACTGAAAGCTGAGGCGTCCACGAAGCCGGACGCACTTCGGGGTTGCGGTAAAGGCGTCCGGCGCCCTCTTGCGCCTCCCACTCGCCTGCCAGTTCCACAGAGCCCCTGACTCCTTTTGAGATCAGATAAAGGATGGCGAAGCGGATGTCCGCTTCATAGCAGGCAATGCCGTGTTTGACGAGTCGGTTGCGCAAGGCCGGAGTGTCGGAGGGAATGCGCAATTCAACCCGTGCGGCGGGCTCCTGATCCCAGGTCTGCAGGCTGGACTGCGCCAGCAGTGCAGCGCCCAGGCGACCCGCTTGCTCGGCTTGGCGGGCCGGGATGTAAAAGTGGGGCGTGAGGCGGTCGTCCTGCACCAGGAAGCTGCCCCCGCTTTCCAGGCGTCCGTAAAGGTGGACAATGGGGCGTCCGCTCTGAATGCGGTAGGTAGGCTGCAGGACAAATCCCCGCACGGCGCGTTCGCTCATGCCGCATCCATGATAGCTGATCAGTGCTGGGCACGTTCTTCCTAATCCTGGTGGCGAGTTATCAAGCAGAATCAAGAGCCAAGCCACCGCCCATCACTTGACCAGGCGACTTTAGGTGATGTAAGTTAGTGACATCAGTAGAGGGCTTCTGTGGCTTCGACTTTGCATCGCCTCCAAATCTCTATTCCTGGCTGGCAGGTTCAATACCTCTCCGACTGCGCAAAGAAGGAAGGAGTGAGTATGGCTGAAGTGATTCGCCGCCTGATTCAGAAGGCTTCGGAAAAGTCTCAACAAGAGGATTCGGTGGAATCGATTTGGGAAATTGCCGGCATTGGACGAGATGAAGGCCCGATTTACGGCGGCGTGCCGGTCAGCGAGTGTCCGGAAATGTATTCCCCGGATTATGCTTCACCAGGCACCGAACCCCCTGTGCAGGGAAAAATGGAATGACCGGCCGTCGAATACTGATCGACACGGGGGCAATCTACGCTTTCGTGACTCAGAATGATGCTCACCATCAGGCTGCCAAAAGCTTTGTTCGGAACTGGCTTGATCAAGGAGGTGTTTTCGTCCTGGCCGATATTGTGTTTGCAGAAACCATGACGCTACTCAAGTCTCGGCTCGGTTCGGCAATTGCAATCCAGGTTGGCAAGAAGCTTCGCAATCACCCCGCCTACGCGTGGCGTGAAATGGATACGGAGTCCGAAAGGCAATCCTGGGCCATCTTCCGGCGCAATTCCGACAAGGACTGGTCCTACACTGACTCTGCGATTCTGGCTCTTTCCCTGAGAGAGCGGATCGGAGGAGTCTTTGCTTTCGATCACCATTTTAGGCAAATGCCCCAGATAGAGGTTTTGCCGGCTAATGAGACAAACGAACCCAATTCCTGAACACCGTGCCGAGCAGAGACTTGCTGTCACTGAGAGAATTCCCCGGTTTCACGCGGAGACGCAGAGGCGCAGAGAAGGCGGATGAGGGAGAGTGGAGTTAGGAGTCAGGAGTCGGGAGTCGGGAATCAGGCAGAGAGTACATTCTGCGGACTTTGGACCTTGGACTTTGGACCTTGGCCGTTCACCCCGCTTATTCACCGCCGTAGGAGATTTCCATGTGGCGGATCTTCAGGCTGGCCAGGAAGAGGACAGCCAATGTGACCAGCAGCAATCCTGGGACGGAAAGCCAGGCAGGCGCCGGATCGGCGATAACGCGGATGGGCCCTCCCGACAGGGGGACCGGGCAGAGGGAGATCAGGTAATGGGAGACGCTGATTTTCTGCAGCATGGCCGGCAGGAAGGCGTTGATCCCTTCCCAAATCCAGATCACGATGGCGGGGATGATGGGGTTTCTGAAGAGCAGCCCGGTGAAGAGGAAAACCGCCCCATAGCCCAAAAATGCCAAGACGGTGACGCCCATGTAGGCCAGCAGATGCCCGATGGCGGGCCCGCTGGTGAAGTAGTCCAGCCCCTGGCCGCCATAGGGAAAGTAGACCAGGCAGAAGGAAATGACGACGCAGATGAGAAAGATGATCCAGGAGGCGAATTGCCCGGCGATGTATTTTCCCACCACCAGCACTTCCCGGCGTACCGGGCACAAGAAGTAGTAGTGCAGGCTGTGCTCCAGCACCTCGCCGCGGAACAGGTTGGTGAAGGTGATCACGCAGGCGAAGAAGATGACCAAGTGAAGCATCAGGGTCTGAAACATCCCGGCGTAAAACATGCTGGCTTGGGCGATATCCGGCAGGTCGCCCACCAGCATGGCTCGCAAGTTCCAGATCAGGAAGGGAAAGATGGGCAGGAAGGCCAGAAAATAGAGCAGCAGGGCCCGTTTGCTGAGGAGGTATTTTTTGACCTCCAGCCGCAGCAGCCCGCTCACCTGGGATTTCCAAAGGCTCCAGGGGACTTCTGTCTGCGGGGGCGCTGCCGGTAGGGATGGCGCACTCATGAGCTCGATCCTCCTTGATTGCCGATCAGATACAGGTAGACGGAATGAACATCATCATCGGCAGGCGCCACGCTCTCGACGCGCAGCCCTTCCTGGGTGACCATCCGATTCATGAGCAGGAAGAAGCTGTCGGCGTCGCGGGTGCGCAAGAGGAGGCCTTGGCCGTCACTGTGCATTTGGGCCTCCACAGCATGATCCTCTTGAAAGATCCGTGAGGCCAGCATGGCCGGCTTGTCGCAGCGCACCAGGATCTGCATGGGCACGTCGGTCATCTCTTCACGGACGCCGTGAATGTCGCCTTCGGCCACGATATACCCATTGCTCAGCATCACCACCTGGTCGGAGATGACGTCCAGTTCATGCAAAATGTGGCTGGAGACGATCACGTGCTTGCCCTTTTCGGAGAGCCTCTTGAACAGGTCGATGATTTCGGCACGGGCCATGGGATCCAGGCCGTTGAGGGGTTCGTCCAGCACCAGGACATCCGGTTGATGAGCGATGGCCTGGCCCAGCTTGATGCGTTGGCGCATCCCTTTGCTGTAGGCCGCCACCTTGCGTTTGGCCGCGTCCTGCAAGCCCACCATTTCCAGTGCCTTCCAGGTCATGTCTTCGGCCTGGGGGTGGACCAGGCCGTGAATGCGCAAAAAGGAGTAGATGAACTGGAATCCGTTCATCCCTCGGGGAAAGGAATCGTACTGGGTGCAGTAGCCGACCCGGTTGAAGAGCAGCTCAGGGCGGTCGGGAGGCAGCCCCAGTATGGAGATTTCCCCCCGCGTGGGCTGCAGCAGCCCGGTCATCAGGTTCATCAGGGTCGTCTTGCCCGAGCCGTTGGGCCCCACCAAACCGGTGATGCCGGGCGCCAGGTTGAGGTCGACCCGGTTGACCCCCAGCACTTCGCCGTAGAACTTGGATACATTTCTGAAAATGATGTCTTGGCTGTCACTCATCAACGGACCACCTCGTAGGCTTGAAGGCGCCGGTTGAGCAGGCGCAGGCAAAGGGCGCACAGCACCGCCAAGGCCAGGCAGGCACTCCAGACAGGGATGCTGCCCTGAAGGCCTTCGCCCATGAAGAGGAAGTGCATGATGTTGGTGATCAGCGAGGCAAGATCGATCAGGGTGCCCCACTGAGTGCCCAGGATGACATTGATGGTGTTGCCGAATCCGGCCAGCACGAAAAAGATGATGAACAACCCGATGCCGGCTATGACCCGCCACTTGACCCAGGCTGAAAGAGCCAAGGCCAGCAGCGAGATGACGATTATCCACAGCCAGGAGGCGAGCAGCACGGCCACTGGAACGCGCAGATTGTCGGTCAGCCAAGCCAGGCCCGCGTAGTTGGTCTGCATGAAGATGAGCAGCAGCCCCGGAATCCAGGTCACAGCAGAAATGAGGATGATCAGCACCGACATCTTGCCCAGCACATACTCGGCTCGCGAAAAGGGCCGGCACAGGTAAAGGGGCAAGGCGTTGTTGGCCAAGTCGGGCGATATCAGCCCCGGCCCGATGAAGGCTGTGATGATAAATGCCAGCGAGGCCTGAAAACTGAGGTAGATAAAGAAGAACTGGGCATCGACCGGCATGAAGTCGCGGGGCAGCACCTGGAAGGTTTCCAGGAAGGTGGCGTTGTGGCGCAAGTAGATGAAGGCGCCGAATACGATGGTGGGGACGAAGGAGAGGACGTAAAAGACCAGCAGCAGCCGGGAGCGGAACACGTTTTTGAAGGCATAGCGGGGCAGGATCAGAAAGCGCGACCATGCAGGCGTCACAGGCCCGTCATATTGGCGGTAGTTACGCTTGAATACGGCCATTCGGACCCTCCTCCATGGCTTTCAGGAAAATGTCTTCCAGAGAATCGCGCTTGTAGTCCAGCCGGCGGATCTGGATCTCCCGCTGGGCGGCCAGCCGGTAAAGGTCGGCTATTTCGACCTGTTTGGGCAGGACCATCTTGAGGCGTCGCTTGCCGTGGCGGGCGCATTCGATACCCATCTTCTGGATTTCGGCTACGAACTCCCCGTTTTGGGCGCCGCGGGTCTCCATTTCCAGGAACTTTTTGTTGGCCCTGCGCTCCTCTTCCAGGTTGCAGTATTGCACCAGGCGGCCTTCCTTGAGGATCACCACCTCTTCGCAGCAGTCCTCCACGTCGCGCAGCAGATGCGAGGATAGGATGATGTGGATATGGCCGCTGTCGCGGATTTCCTGGATCATCTTGAGCATGCGGGCCCGGGCCGGCGGGTCCAGCCCGTTGGTGGGCTCGTCCAGGAAAATCAGGCGCGGCCCGTGAACCAGGGCCTGGGCCAGCTTGGCCAGCTGCTTCATGCCTGTCGAGTAGCCGCCCAACTCCCGGTAGCGCGCCTCTCCAAGGCCCACGTAGAACATGGCCTCATGGGATTTCTCCATGGCCACAGAAGGCGGCATCCCGGAAAGCTCGGCCATCAGGCGGACAAAGCGAATTCCGGTCATGTCGGCGATGAAGGAGTCGTTTTCAGGCATGTAGCCAATTCCCTGGCGGTTTTGCTTGGCATGGGTGCGAATGTCGTTGCCAAACACCCGCGCCGTGCCGCCGCTGGGGGGATGAAAGCC
>JANQFM010000456.1 GCA_028277865.1 Acidobacteriota bacterium | reverse complement strand
ATAGCCGGGCCTATCTTGAGGATTTTGCGACTGAGGACAGGTCGAAGATGGCCCGAAGATGAGATGCGAGAATGCGCCACTTATTACTGGACGAACCCTAAGCCCTGCAATCATTCGGCCTGCTGAGGAAAGAAGGTCGCCACAATGCGGTTGTAGTAGAGGGTTGTTTTACCCTCAAAGCCGGAGTCGGTACCCACCAGCAGCCAGACAGCGCCTTCATCGTCGGTAGTGATCTCAAAGAGCGTGTCGGTCGAGCAGAGCGCCTTGAGGGCGAAACGGTCGGAGAAGACGCTGCTGATCTTGGCCACGTTGCCAATCACCATGGCGTCCCGGCCGCTGTTGGCCTGGATGCCCTTGTCGACGTTCATGCGAAGGGCGCCCATTTCATCCACCGCCAACGGCTCTTGCAGGCTGGCGCCTGCCTTGACATAAACAGCCTCGCCGGGAGGGCCGCCGATGCCGATTGCTTCCCGAGGCGCCTGGGTGGCCAGCTCCAGGTCAAAGTGGATTCTGTAGACCGTGCTGGGCGTCAACCCGGTCAGCCGGCGCTTGAGGAACATGAACAAGTCATCGCTATGATTTCTGCCCTCGATGCGCAAGGCGCCCTCGCTTCCCAGGTGAGGGGGCATAAGGTCGTGCCGGAAAGAGAGTTCGTAAAAGTCCGGGTCGGCGTCCGTAGGCAGGTCGGCGAACCCTCCCTCCCATTGCTGGGCGCCGTCCTGGAAGGAGAACTCGAAGCTGAGCAGTCGGCCGGCAGCTGATTTCACTTGTGCAGCACGCGGATCGAGGGCCAGGGCAGATGCCTGGTTGTGATTCATGCTGACCAGGAATTCTCCCTCGGCCTGCCCGGGGCCGTTGAGGCGAAATCCGTAATGGCTGGACAGTTGCTCCGCAACCTCCCGGCCTTGTCCTTCCAGGGGTGCCAGGGTCAGGACGTAATGGCCTGGGAAGGCCAGCCGCTCAACCGGTACGGCTTGCAGATTTTGCTGGTGAGTGTAAAGCGCCACCACCGAAAATGCGTCCGGCAGTCCCTGGGGAGAAGACTGCTCGACGATCAGCGAACCGCTTTCAAAGTCCTCCGGCAATTGAGGGAAGAGCTCGGGCAGGAACCGGGCACGGTGACCGGGGGCAGCGGAACCGTCGTTGCCCAGTTGGGTCGCTTCGAGCGGATGGACCAGCGTTTCGGCGGCCACCATTTCGCCCGCCGAATCGTTCAGGATCAGGCGCAGCGTCCCGGCCTGGAAAAGCGCCAGGGCAATGCCCGTATCGTCCAGTCCGGGGCGGTTCCGAAACACCGGCAAGGCTGCGCGGGAGGCTTGAGGCTGTCCCAAGACCGTGACCTGGGAAAGGATTTGCCCCGATCCGGCAGCAGGACGCGTGACGATGCGGGCGGCTGCCGAAACCGTCTGGGCGGCCCTCAGGCGAATCCAGCCGACTTGGAGTTCCGCTGCAGTGAAGAGGATTTCGCGCGTCTGACCGGGCTGCAGCTCGAAAGAGGCGCTTTCGCCTAGGTCGATGCCGAAGGATTCCAGGGTCACCTGGACTCGATCAGGCTGTGGGTTGGTTACCGTCAGGACGGTCTCGATCGTTTCGCCGAGTGCCACTTGGGGGAAGGTGGTGACAAAGGGCTGAGCACTCAAGGAAGCACCAAGCAAGAAAAGAGGAAGAGCGGATTTCGCGCCAAGACGCCAGGACGCAAGGAGATATCCCGGAGATCGAGGCAAAAGGCGGCGGTTGGCTCTCATGATCCTTTGCGTTCTTTGCGTCTTGGCGCGAGACTCCTAACGCCGGCGCCGCACCTGCACCGAACTGGCGCTGTCTCCCCAGTCGCCGCCCCGCCGCCGTTCGCGGTCCAGGTCGGCTATGGAGTCTGGTCCCACCACCCTCAGGGAGTTCCCTCGGTAGTTGGTGTCCTCGAAGAGGATCGCCTCCCAGCCGCGGGGGACGCAGATCGAGGAGGCCTCGTCGCCCAGGCCTTGGCGGTGCAAATCGGGAATCGATTGGCGCAATTCGAGGGGACGGCCTCGAAAGTCGTCATTCCGGTAGAGGACGGGGTAGCGGTCGCAGGGAATGCCGCCCCGGCCGGGGTCGACTACCCTGCCCGGCTCTCTGGGGCTCACGCCGATACCGATCCTCGCCGAGCTGATGCGGTTGTCCCAGTTGCCCCAGCGCGTGCGGCGCAGGTCGTCGATGTCAGATGGCCCCCGCACCTGGAAGGATCTGCCCCTGTAGTCGGCGTCTTCGAAGAAGGTGACCGTCCATCCTGTGGGGACGCACAGCGAAGAAGCGTTGCGGCCGAACCGGAAGTCATACAGGTCGCGGACCGAATCGCGCAGGGTGTAGGAACGTCCCCGGTAGTCGTCTTCCGCAAAAAGCTGGGGAAAGCGGTCGCAGCGGCCGGGAGGGTCGATGGGATCGATCGGGCGCCGATCCACAGGCCGGTCACGCCGAAAAGAGGATTCCACCCGAACCGAACTGATGCGGTCTCCCCAGCTGCGCCCTCCCGGTCGGTCGCGCCTCAGGTCGGCAATGGAGTCTGGGCCGTCGACCACCAGGCGGTCACCCCGGTAGCCGGTGTCCTCGAATATGGTGATTCTCCAACCGGATGGCACGCACAGCGAAGAGGCCTGGTCGCCGACCCCCAGCCGATGCAGGTCGGGGATCGAGTCGTTGAGGGTCACCCTGCGGCCCCCAAAGTCGTCGTTGCCGAAGAGCATGGCCGTCCGATCGCACTCGGGGGGAGGATTGCCGCCGCCGCGGCGCCGGGGAGGATAAACTTGAGCCGAGCTGATGCGGTCTCCCCAGTCGCGTCCGCCGGGCCGTTGGCGCTTCAAGTCGGAGATCGAGTCGGGGCCGGAAAGCTCCAGGGCATCCCCCCGGAAATTGGTGTCTTCGTAGACGATCACCCTCCAGCCGCGCGGCACGCAAAGCGAAGAGGCGTCGTCGCCGAATCCGCGATCGTGCAGGTCCGCCACAGGGCTTTGCAGGACCAGCGAGCCGCCCCGGAAACCGTCGTCTTCGTAGAGCACGGGAAAGCGGCAGTCGCCGCGCCGTTGCGCCCAGGCCGAGTCGGCGCAGATGGTGAAAGCCAAGCTGAACAATGCCAGTGAGAATGCGATTTGCCGATATTTCATGGTTGCCGTCCAGTCGTATCAAAGTTCAAAGTCGAGTGCTGGGGGGACTGGCTTTTTCCGGACTCCGGCTCGCTCAAATCCTTGCTGCCGCCCGAGATCCCGGCACCTTCTCCGCTTCCCTGCATATCAGGGATGCCGCTGCCGGTCAATAGTGTCAAAGTCGCTCCAAAAAGCGTTCAGGCAGGGAGCAGGCAGGAGGAAGCCGAACAGGGCACAAGGAGGAAGGGGATCCTCTCCGCAGGCATCTTCCTGCGATGCCCCCGCGGATCAATTGGCCCGTTGCCCCCCATCCTGACGCGCTTGCTGGCGTCGCAGACGGTACCGGGAGCGGGCTCGGGCCGCCGCCTCCAACCGATTGCGGCGGCGCTGCAGTGCCCTGCGGGCCTCACGGATGCGGGCTCTGAGCTGTCGGTCATAACTGAGGCGATCATGGAGCCGCCTCAGGCAATGGCTCAACGAGGAGACGTCGCGCTTGAGGCGGCGGCTTAAAGAGACCAGCGAGAGGTGCCGCACCTCGCGTGTCAGGATGGTGGCCACCGTCCTGGCTTCGGCGAGGTCCCGCCTTCTGGAAGGAGAGGTCAGGGCCTTCTCGCTGATGCCGTAGATCTCGCAGACCGCAGCCACGATGTCGTCCAGGCTCAGGTTTCGCGGACGTCCCGCTTTGGCGGCCCGCACCGTCTCTCGGATAAAGCGATCGTCGACCCATTCCCTGGCTTCGCTGACGGATCCCGGCCAAACCTGGGAAATGTCGGCGCCCAGGACGTGGAGAATCCGAAACAGGTTTTCCAGGTTCAGCCGGTAACGCCCTGTCTCCAAGCAGGAATAGGAGCCCAGAGGGATCCCGGCGCGGGCGGCGATGTCCTGCACGCGCAGCCCCTTGTCGATTCGGATTCTTCGGATGTTCGCACAGATGAAGTCGTTGACGAGATTCGTTTTTCTGGGCACCATAGTCCTACCTCTCTCCGTTGAAGAAGCAACCCCTCGTTGCGAGCGTTGAATTGACGGCATTCATTCTCAAGATGTCCTTGCGATGAGTGAATCGCCTTTGAAAACACACCGGAAGTGCAAACTATATCTTAGGCAACACAATCTGTAAATGACATATTTCATTAACTTAAGTAAAAGATCATGTTTTGTTTTGGGCAGGAGTCAACTAACCTTAATTTGTCCTTGGATGAAATCTTGAAGTCGCCCTGCCCAATCGCCGCCTGTTGCGGGGGGTTCTGCCGCAGGCAGCAGCCTCATGAGGCTTCCAGCGAATGCCCGGACGCCTCGGCTGGGAATCGTGGCCCCTATTAAATAAATACGTTGCTCAAGCGAAATCTACGAACTTTTCGGGTGATTTTTTGAAAAAAATGCCGGGGCCGTCCACTTATAAGTGGTTCAAATGTTTATGTCAGATAAATTTGGATAGGGAGCAATCGGTCTAGTGGAGAATCGGGCGGGAAGCAATGGAAGCCACAGAGACACCGAGACACAGAGATCAGAGGGCCTCTCTGATTCTTCTCTGTGTGCTCTGTGCCTCGGTGGCAAACTTGACTCAAATGTGAAGAATATCGCAACCCAGGCCTAGCTGCGGGGGCGATGGGAGTTGTCGGCAGGTCGTCGCCGGCTTGAGTTCCGATTGCGCATCCGGGAGACGATCCGGGCGCAGGCAGCCGCCGCAAGGGGCAGCCCCAGGACGATCAGCGCGGCCAGGCTGAGGGCAATGGTTTCATGGTGGAGCAGGGGCATGGCGTTCAGCGCCTCCAGCTTGGGCGAGGGGCTCACATCTGCAGCAGCAGCCGTTCAGGATCCTCAATGCACTCGACGATGCGCCGCAAAAAGGTGACGGCTTCGCGGCGCATCGTCGAGTGCATTGAGGATCCTGAACGGCTGCTGCTGCAGATGTGAGCCCCTCGCCCAAGCTGGAGGCGCTGAACGCCATGCCCC
>JANQFM010000047.1 GCA_028277865.1 Acidobacteriota bacterium | reverse complement strand
GGCGGCTTCGAACTTGCCCACTCTTCGCTGATCAGCACCGGTGTAGGCACCCTTTTCGGCGCCGAAAAGCTCGTTTTCCAGCAGTCCTTCGGGGATGGCCGCACAGTCCACCACCACGAATGGTCCGGAACTATTGCGGGAAAGCGAATGGATGGCGCGGGCGGCCAGCTCCTTGCCCGTGCCGCTTTCGCCCGAGATCAGAACCGTGGCTTCGGTGGCGGCCACTTTCTCCACCCGGCTGAAGAGCTTTTGCATGCAGGGCGCATTGCCCACCAGGTCGACCAGCCGGTCGCGCTCTCCCAGAGCCTCGCTGAGGCGCCGGTTTTCGTCGGCCAGCGAACGGGCTTTCAGAGCCCGCTCGACGGCCAGCAGCAAGGCTTGGCGCTGAAAGGGCTTGACCAGGTAATCATCGGCCCCAGAGCGCACCGCTTCAACCGCCTGTGAAATGGACCCGTAGGCGGTGGCCATGATAAAGGCCGTCTCAGAAAAGCGCTCCCGCACCTGCCCAAGCAGCGCCATACCGTCCCGTCCAGGCAGCTTCCAGTCGGATACAACCAGGTTGGCCGTTTGCTCCTCCAGGCTCTTGATGGCAGCTTCAGCATCCGGCTCTGCGAAAACTTGGTAGCCCGCACCACGCAGGATCTGAGCCATTAGCCGCCGTTGGTCTTTCTCGTCCTCGACGATCAGAACTGAGATCGATTCGGTCATTCTCTTTGGAAGCCACAGAGTCACTGAGAGCACAGAGGCCAGAAGCTCGTTAATCTTCTGTGCGTTTTGAGTTGAGCGTCAGCACTGCCTGTGTACCCGGGTGCCCTTCCTCATACTCCAGCCTCCCACCATAGCGGGTGGCCGCAATGCGTTGAGCCAGGTAGATTCCCATTCCCGATCCCCAGGGCTTGGTGGTGACGTGGGGAGCAAAAAGCCTTTCGCGGACCTCCTCGGGCAGTCCCGGACCATCGTCGCGCACCTCGATGCGCACCCGGCCGTCCGCCTCGGGACGGGCCTCGATCCAGACGTTGCCGTTCTCTCCGGCTGCTTCGGCGGCGTTGACTGCCAGGGCTTGAATCATTCCCCTCAGTTCGGCCTCCACTGCAAGGATCTCCGGCAAGTCGTTTGCGGGTTGTTTCAGGTGAATGCGTGCCTGGGAATCCTGCACCACCTCCAACAGGATGTCCTCCAGCAACGGCTGCAAGGCGACCGGACGGCTGTACTGCCCCTCCTGGCTGGCCAGGGTCAAGAAGGACCGGATCCAATGGTCGATGCGGCGGATCTGTCGTCGTG
Organism: Acidobacteriota bacterium; assembly: GCA_028277865.1. Classification (GTDB taxonomy): domain Bacteria; phylum Acidobacteriota; class UBA6911; order RPQK01; family DATIPO01; genus JANQFM01. The sequence continues at coordinate 1,231 of JANQFM010000047.1, read as the reverse complement.
CCGAGACCGCCAGCTGGTCCGCATCGTCGCCGGACGCCTGCTTGCGCGCCGCCAACTCCTCCACCGACAAGCCCAGGGCATTGAGCGGGTTGCGGATGGTATGGGCCAGCCCGCGGGCGATTTCGCCCAGTTCGGAAAGGTGTCGCCTTTCCTCCCAGGCCCGCCTCGACTTCTCGTAGGACTGCAGCTGGCGCGACATGTGGTTGAAGGCTGCAATCGCCTGGCCCACTTCACCGCCTGCCTGGCTGGAGGTGCCGGTCACCTGAAGCCCCAGGCGTCCTGAAGCCACTCCCTGAGCCGTTCCGGAGAGATCCTGCAAAGGGCGCGAAACGCGTCCTGCCAGGACGGCGGCAAAGGCCAAGCCGGTCGCCAGGATGGCCAGGGTTCCGTAAAGCAGCCGGCTGGAGAGCTGGTCCAGTGAACTCTGCAGACCCTGCGAAGGCAGTTCAATTGTCCGGTCGATGCCCTCCCCCTGAATCCTGAGGCTCATCTGAGAGGAGGGCTGGCCGCTGTTGTAGCGAAAATCGATCTCCCGCCTGCTGGAATGAGTCTTTCCGTCCGAGCTTGGATCGGAGAGAAGTCCCTGCACCCGCAACCGGTTCTTCAACCCTTCTTTCTCAGCGATGAAAGGAAGTTCTGCCAGGCTGGCGGCCTCTTCCTGCCTGCGCTTGACCACCCGGATCTGTTCGACCTTCCCCTCCTGCTGCAAGCGCTCGGCCAGTCCGATCAGATCACATTGGATCAGGTCGGCCACTTGGCGGCTGACGGACACCACGGCGTCCCCGAACTCCTGATAGGCCTGCTGCGTCAGGCTGCGCACCAGCCACCACTGGGCCAGGGTCAATACGACCATCAAGACGCCGAAAAGCAGAAAAAGCTTGGTGCGCAGGTTCATAACCGCCTCCTTGGCCGGTGCAGCAATTCGGGTTCCAGTGTAGCAAGGGCAGGAAGCGGGAGTTCACGGCAAGGCGCAGAGGGGCAGACATGCTGAGAGGAAGACAGACGGGCCAGGCATTTACGCCAGTGGGCTTTCTCTTTTGGGCACATCCTCCTGAAATGGGGCAGTGAGAGCCCATCGGGACGCGCATTCCTCAGCTAGGCCGCTAGGGTTTCAGGGTTCTTCACGATTGAGTCAAGTTTTGCCACCGAGGCACAGAGTGCACAGAGAAGAATCAGAAAAAGCCCTCTGATCTCTGTGCCTCGGTGTCTCTGTGGCTTCCCGTCTCCGGTC
>JANQFM010000438.1 GCA_028277865.1 Acidobacteriota bacterium | reverse complement strand
CCGTTCTGGGATGTATTGCGACAAGATCCTGACGTCTTTGTAGTCGATGTGGTCCACCTTGTCGGCACAGAACTTGCAAAATTTTCGTCGTCTAGCCATGGATCCCCCTCTACTCCTTTTCCGCTGACGAAGCGGCCTCTGCCGAAGTTGCCTGGTCCTTGCCTTTGTCAGAGGATTCGGGTGCACTTTCCGGCCCTTCGGCAGCCTTTTTCGATGCAGGCTGCTCCTTACCCTTGGGCGCCGACGGCTTTTCCTGAGGCTGCGCGTCCTCTTGGGCTTGGGGGGCCGGCTTGCCGTCCGGGGCAGCTTGTGCCGCTCTGGCCGCCGCCAGGGCGGCTTTGCGAATCTTCTTGCGAGCCTCGCGCTGGGTCTTGAGCTTCTTGGCCCGTTTTTGGGCTTCGTCGATACGAACCGTCAGGAAGCGGATCACCGGGTCGGTGACCTTGAAGCGCCGTTCCAGTTCAGCGGCCGCCTCGGCTGCTTCCTCGTCCAGCGTATAGATGACGTAGTACCCTTCGGTGTGCTTTTTGACCGGAAAGGCCAGGCGCCGTTTTCCCCTGTTGTCGACATCGACAACTGCGGCCCCCTTGTCCTCCGCCACCTTCCTGAAGCTCTCGACCGCCTGTTCGACCTCTTCTCCGGACAGCGTTGGAGCGAGAACACATGTGACCTCGTAGCGTCTCATCAAGTAGGGTCTCCTCTTTCAAAAAAGGCGTCATTATAACACGCGCCTTGCGCCCGCCGAATCTGGGCGAACGGAGGCCGCGAAATGGCGCGCAAGGGTCAGATCAGCAGTGGCGCGATGACCACCGACACGATCGCCATCAGCTTGATCAGGATGTTCATTGACGGCCCGCTGGTGTCCTTGAAAGGATCGCCGATAGTGTCCCCGACCACTGCCGCCTTGTGAGCATCGGATCCCTTGCCGCCCAGCAGCCCGCCTTCGATCAGTTTCTTGGCATTGTCCCAGGCACCTCCGGCGTTGGACATGAAAAGGGCCAGCAGGACGCCCACCAGAGTGGCGCCGGCCAGCATCCCTCCCAGGCCTTCCCGGCCCAGAGTCAATCCGATCACCAGGGGGGCCAAGACCGCCACCAAGCCCGGCAGGACCATTTCGCTGAGCGCGGCACGGGTCGAGATATCGACGCAGCGGGCGGTGTCGGGCTTGGCTTCTCCCTCCATCAGCCCCTTGATCTCGCGGAATTGCCTGCGCACCTCTTCCACCATTCGGAAGGCGGCCCGGCCCACCGACGACATGGTCAAATCGGCGATGAAAAAGGGCAGGATGCCGCCGATGAAAAAGCCGACCACCACAGTGGGATCGATCAGGTTGAGCACCAAAGGCTCCCCAGGAGTGCCGTCAGGATTGAGGGCCACCGCACGGGTATAAGCGCTAAAGAGCGCTAAGGCCGTCAGGGCGGCTGATCCGATGGCGAAGCCTTTGCCGATGGCGGCAGTGGTGTTGCCCAAGGCGTCCAGTTGATCGGTGATCTGGCGCGTCTCGGAGCCCAATTGGCTCATCTCGGAGATGCCCCCGGCGTTGTCGGCGATGGGGCCGTAGGCGTCCACGGACATGGTGATGCCCACTGTGGCCAGCATGCCCACGGCGGCGATGCCCAGCCCGTAAAGTCCTGCATAGCTGTAGGAAAGCATGATGGCGGCACAGATGGTGATGACAGGCAGGGCTGTCGACTGCATCCCCACAGCCAAGCCGGCGATGATGTTTGTGGCCGTGCCTGTCTTGGAAGCTTCGGCAATGCGATGGATGGGGCTGCCTGCGGTGTACCATTCAGTCAGCAGTCCGATGATGATGCCCGCCAGCGTTCCCAGCAAAACGGCCCAAAAAATGCCGGTGTTCAGCTCCATGAGATCGATTGTCAGGAAGGTGCCCACCAAAAAGAGAATGGCGGCCACGAACGTGGAGTAGCGCAATGCTGCAGCCGGCCCCAAGTTTCGCAGCAGGCGAACCGAGCCGATGCCGATCAGCGAGGCAATCAGGCCAATGCCGATCAGGAACAGGGGCAACATCATGTAGTGAATCTCATTGGCCGTCGTAATCCCGAGAATGTTGTCAGCGCTTGCAGTCGCTGCAATGACGATGGTGGCGATCACCGATCCCACGTAGCTTTCGAAGATGTCTGCGCCCATGCCGGCCGTATCGCCCACGCAGTCGCCCACGTTGTCGGCGATGGTGGCCGGGTTGCGGGGATCGTCTTCAGGGATGCCGGCTTCAACCTTCCCCACCAGGTCGGCGCCCACGTCGGCGGTCTTGGTATAGATGCCCCCGCCCACGCGGGCAAAAAGGGCAATCGAGCTGGCGCCCATGGCAAACCCGCTGATGCTGGTGAGGTCAATGCCGGAGCGCTGGAAGATCAAAAAGGCGGTGCAAACGCCCAGCAGGCCCAGGCTGGCCACCGACAGCCCCATCACGGCGCCGCCCGAAAAGGCCACATTGAGGGCCTTCTCGATTCCCGACTCGCTGGCCGCCTGCGAAGTGCGGACGTTGGCCCGGGTGGCGGCCTTCATGCCGAAAAAACCGGCCAGCATAGAGCAGATTGCCCCTCCCAGGAAGGCGATTCCGGTGGGGACTGCAACTTGCCAGCACAGCAGCGTGAAGACCAGCAGCACGAAAACGGCCAGAATCGAGTACTCGCGCCTCAAGAAAACCATGGCCCCGCTGTGAATCATGTCCGATATCTCGACCATGACCGGATTGGAGACTTCGATCTTCTTGATCCAAAGATAGATCAGGGCGGCTGCAGCCAACCCCACAAGCCCAATGATCGGCAGGTAGATCAAATAAGTCGTCATAAATGTGCCCGTCCTCAGATCAGTTGTCGGTTGTCAGTCAGTCGGGATCAAGAGTCCAAGGTCCAAGGTCCAAGGTCAGAGGTTCCTGGTCCCAGGCTCCGGGATCCGGGTTCAGATCCGGAATCCGGAATTCCCGACTCCAAAACCCGGAACCTGGAACCCGGAACCTGGAACCTAAAACCCGCTCTCCGGATCCTAGTTGAATCTTGCCATTGCCCGGTCGATTCCTTCTTCCAGCCAGACCCTGCAGGCCTGGCAGGCTGTTTCCAAGACCCCTTCCAGCAGCGGCGCCTCCTCGGGGAGGAATTCCGAGAGCACGAAGTCTGTGGGATCCTGGACATCTCCCTGGCCTGCGATTCCGATGCGCAGGCGGGGAACCTGATCGGTGCCCAAGGCCTCGATGATCGACCGAAGGCCTTTTTGCCCCCCTGCACTGCCGCCCCGGCGCAATCGGATCTTGCCCAGCGGCAAGGCGAAGTCGTCATAGACGACAAGCAGGCGGTCCAGCGGGGCAGGGTAGATCTCCCGCAAGGCTCGGACTGCCCGACCGCTGCGGTTCATATAGGTCTGAGGCTTGGCCAAAACCACCGGCTGCCGGCCTACCTTCAGCTGGCAAGCCAGCGAGTGGGCCTTGCGCCGCCAAACCGAACCCCGCACGAAGCGGGCCAGCCGGTCAGTCAACATCGAGCCGGTGCTGTGCCGTGAACGGGTGAGCCGATCGGCCACCATGAAGCCGGCGTTGTGCCGGGTTTTGCGGTAGTCGGCGCCCGGATTCCCCAACCCCACGATCAGGTGAAGATCCGATTGCTGTTGCACCTCCTTCTGTCCCCCTCAGTCCCGTCAGTGGCCAAGGGATTCAGCCCTTTTCGCCTTCTTGCTCCCCTTCCTTGCCTTTGCTGATCACCTCGGGCTCGGCGGCTTCCTCGCCTTCCGCTACAGCCTCGACTTCTGGGGCTTCTTCGACTGCCACGGTGGGAGGCGCCACCAGCAGGACAACGATTTCCGGATCGTTCTGAATCGCGATCTTCTCGCTGTCGACATTGAGCTCAGAGACATGGACAGTCGCGTTGACCTCCATGTGGCTCACATCCACCTGGATGGTCCCAGGAACATCAGCCGGCAGGCACTCGACCGTGATTTCGCGCAAAATGACCTCCAGCACGCCCCCTTCCTTGACCCCCTTGGCGGCGCCCATCACTTCGATGGGGACATTGAAGGTCATCTTCTGGTCCATGGCAATGGTCTGCAAATCGGTATGGAGCAGGCTGTCACGCAGGGGATCGACCTGAAAATCGCGGATCATCACATCGCGGGTCTTTTTGCCTACGTTGACTTGGAAGATGGTGTTGCGGCCGCTTTCGGAGCGCAGGATGCTCACAATCTCGCGGGGATCGACGCTGATGGGGACGGAGTCGATATCCGGCCCATAAAGGACAGCGGGAATCCTGCCTTGCGCCCTGAGTCGGCGGCAGGCATTCTTGCCCATCTCGTCCCGTTGTGTTGCTTCTACTAAAATCGGCATTTTTCAAAAGCTCCTTTCGAAGCGTGCTTTGTTCCTTTTCCCTGCAAGCTCCGTGGGGAGGTTCGTCCAACCCGTCAGATAAAGAGCTTGCTGACCGAAGTCTCTTCGTGGATCGATTTGATGGCTTCACCCAGGAGCCTGGCAACGCTGAGAATCTCCAATTTGGCGATCCGCTTCTCGGGCGGTACGTCGAGCGTGTTGGTGACGATGATCTTTTCAAAGAATGAGCTTTCCAGGCGCTGGATGGCCGGACCCGACAAGACTGGATGGACCACGGCCGCCAGGATCCGGTCGGCGCCGGTTTCATGCAGGGCGGCGGTCGCTTTGACCAAGGTGCCGGAAGTGTCGATGATGTCGTCGATGATCAGTACATTGCGGCCTTCGACATCTCCGACGATGTGCATGACATCGGCCACGTTCTCCTGTGGGCGCCGTTTGTCGATGATGGCCAGGCTGGCTTTGAGCTGCTTGGCGAAAGAGCGGGCCCTTTCCACTCCCCCCGCGTCGGGGGAGACCACGGTGAGGCGGGGGATGTTCATCCTTTTGAGATGACTGATGAGGACCGGCTTGGCAAACAGATGATCCACCGGCAGGTTGAAGAATCCCTGGATTTGCCCGGCATGCAAGTCCATGAAGAGCAGCCGGTGCGCCCCGGCGGCGCTGAGCAGGTCGGCCACCAGGCGGGAGGAGATGGGCACGCGGGGCTTGTCTTTGCGATCCTGGCGGGCATAGCCGAAATAGGGGATGACTGCTGTGATGCGTCGTGCCGAGGCCCGCTTGAAGGCATCGATCATGATCAGCAGTTCCATGAGGTTGCGGTCGCTGGGCGGCCCGGTGGGCTGGACGATGAAAGCGTCTGTGCCGCGCACGTTTTCCAGGATCTGAAAGTTGACCTCTCCGTCGCTGAAGCGTCGCAGCTTGACCTTGCCCAGGCTGATGCCCAGGTACTCGGCGATTTGCTGTGCCAGCTCAGGGTTCGCCTTGCCGCTAAAGAGTTTCAGATTGGACATCATCGCCCTCTGCAATGCCTGTGTGAGGCCAATCAGCCCCCAATGACCGGCTCGGTCGGCCCTGAATCGTTTTCCGGGCCCGGCAGGCCTTCCAGCCCGCCTCGGCCAAGCCTCTGTCCATATTCCCGTCGTGAAAGCGTCCGGCACAGGAGCAGTTCGCCTGCCTTGCCCTGCCCCTTGCCTGCGAGGTTCCTCCCCATCCGGCTTGGCAGCCCCAGCCCCACGACAGTGGAACCGCTCCCGCTGATCAGTGTTCTGCTGCAGCCCGCCTCCATCAAGATGTCCCGTGCTTGCTCAAGAGCGGGAAAATGCTTGTAGAGGGGAGCTTCAAAATCGTTCTCGACAACAGACCACAACCCCTGGCGGGAATGAGCCGCCTCGCAGAAACGTTGGATTTTAGTCTCCGCTCTCTTGCTTGTCAACACCGAGCCCTCTTTCAGAGGTCTCCAGTTTCCAAGCGAATAAGCCTTGGCAGCCGAGATCTCCAGGCCCGGATAGAGGAGTGCGATCTTTTCCGCCTTGGGCAGGTCCGGCAAGGGGTGGAGGATTTCTCCCCGCCCCGAAGCCAACGCCATGCCGCCCCTCAGGAAAAAGGGGACGTCCGACCCCAGCCGGGCGGCGTGCCGACTCAGCTGCTCATGGCCCAAACCGCAGTCCCAGAGCTGGTTGAGTGCCAGCAGGGCCACTGCGGCGTTGGAAGAACCTCCCCCCAGTCCGGCACCCAAGGGGATATTCTTTTCCAGGATGACCCGCACTCCGCAGGGGCGCCGAGCCGATGGCCGCATCAGCGCCGCGGCCCGGCAAATCAAATTGGAGTCGTCCGTCGGGGCCGAACGGCCGCAGACCTTCAGTTGCAGGGCTTGACCGGGCTGAGGCTGGAAAGCGATCTGATCGGAAAGGCTGATGGCCTGAAGAATCGTCCTCAGTTCGTGGAACCCGTCTGGGCGCTTTCCCAGGATCTTGAGGATCCAATTGATCTTGGCGAAGGAGGGAAGAAGCATGGCAGAACCGGGGGAAGAGCCAGGAGTCAGGTGTCAGGAGTCAGGAGTCAGGAAAGTGGAACTATCGCTGATTTCCGGCTCCTTCTTCATTGCGACTCCGGCCGCATCGTGCCGTCCAGGTCGCGCAGTTTCTTTTGGGCGCGCTCCCGTTCCTCCTCCTCAGTGGCGAATTTCAAGGAGGATTCATAGTGCTTGCGGGCTTGATCGAATTCCTCCAGGCGGCTGTAGAGGTCGCCCAAGTGCTCAAAAATGGTGGGGTCGTCGTCGTTGATGCGGCTGGCCTGCTTGAGGTATTTCTCGGCCAAGTCGAGTTTGCCCATCCGGAAGTAGACCCATCCCAGGCTGTCCAGGTAGGCGCCGTTGAAGGGGTCCGCGTCGACAGCCTTGCGGATATATTCGAGGGCTTCCTCCAACTTGATGTCCAGGTCGGCCAGCATATAGCCCAGGTAGTTCAAGGCCGAATGGTGACCGGGATTGCGGGCCAGCAATTTGCGGAACTCGGCTTCGGCCTTCTGAAACTCTTTGCGGCGTTCCAGCAGCGCCGCATACTGAAAGAGCAGGGATTCGCTCTTGGGGAAGCGCGACAGGCCTTCTTGGATCGTTTCTTCAGCTTCCTGGTACTGCTGGTTTTCGACAAAAAGCTGGCCGGCTGACAGATAAACCGATTCATCATCGGGATGGGCTTCGAGAAGCTGCTCCAGCAAGTCGAAGGCTTGCTCCGACTGGTCGGCCTCGAAGAGGAGTTGGGCACGAACTGCGTTGAGGTCTTTGTCGCCGGGCCAGTCCTCGGCCAGGCGCCCCGCCAGTTGCAGGGCATCTTCGTGGCGTCCGGCCTGGTTGAAGGCAAAGGCCAGCCGGACGATGTGCCAGGGCTCATCGGGTTCCTGGCGCCGAACCGTTTCAAAAAGGTCGATTGCCTCCTGATACTGCCGGGCTCTTTGGCGGAGCAAGGCCAAGCGCACTGTCGAAGCCCGATTATACCAAGTCGAGCTCTGAGTCTTGCCCTCTTGAGTGGCTGCAATCAGCTCTTCGAACTGCTGGATGGCCCGGCCTCGGTCACCTTTTCCATCCAGAGCCCTGCCCAGGTGATACATGGCCTCCAACCGGAAACGGTTGCCGCGGTCCTCATTGAGGGTCCCGATCAACTTGCCCAGATGGTCTACGGCTTGGTCATAGCGCTTCAATTCGGTCAACGCCAGGCCGAGCAAGGATTGCAGCAGCAGT
>JANQFM010000423.1 GCA_028277865.1 Acidobacteriota bacterium | reverse complement strand
GCCAACTGCCAACTGCCAACTGCCAACTGCCAACTGCCAACTGCCAACTGCCAACTGCCAACTGCCAACTGCCAACTGCCAACTGCCAACTGCCCTACTCTTTGTGGGGGCGGATGTCGGTGGCTACGAAAGTCCAGGCTTTGCCCCGGCTGGCGAAGGATTTCAGCTCGAACCGGCCTTCCACCACCGCCAGATCGCCCACGCAGTCGTCCGCTCCGGAAACCTGGCTGGCGTCGACTTCCACCATCACGTCATACAGATAAAGCCCCGTGCCTTCGCCGCCGACGGCCGGCTCGGATTGCAGGTTGCCGCCCAGCAAGACTCCAGGCTTCCGGCTTTCGGGGGCGGCGTCCGGCTGGGTGTCCTGGGCAAATGCAAGGGCTGAGTTGGGCAAGCCGGCAGGAAACTTGCGGCCCATCAGCCGACGAACCTCCGCAAAGCTGGCCAGTGCCGGATGAACCGTCACCCTTTGAGGCAGCAGCTGCTCCAGATGATTGGAAGCCGCATGGACCCGCACTCCCCTGACCTGGTTCATGGGTCCGTCCCAGACGAAGTGGGCGATGATGGGATAGAGCGCCGGTAAAGCGGCGCCGGAGGGCGGCGAGGCCAGAAAGTCGAAATCGATCAGGCCGTCGCCTGGGGGCTGGGTGGAACTGTATTCTGCAAGCTGGGGGTCGTTCCATCCCGAGGAAACGACTTGGCCCACCGCCGAGATCAGCATTTTTCGCGGATTGGTGTCCAACACAGCCAGTGTCACCGAACTCACCGTGTGAATTTTGAGCATGTGTAGTTCCTTGATTCCTTTCTTTCTCTTTCAAAGTTTATCCTCTTTCGGTTCTTGGCGCTGGCTCAAAGGGAGTTTCGAGCCGCCTTCAGAGCCTCTTGGCGGCTTTGCGTCTTGGCGCGAAACCTCATCCCTTGCCAGCGCCGCTCACCGGACAAAATCCACCGTTCAGCGGAAATGGTTTCGGTAACTGCGACGATTTCGGTAGGCTGGTACGTACAGCGGCAAAGAACCGTCGAATACTGGAGAGTTGAGAAACCGGCCAAGGACGGGAAAGGACAAGCGAGGCATGAAATTCCTGCGGTTGCTCAGAAAAAACCTGACGCGCAACTTTTTGCGCAGCTTTCTGACGTTCAGCACTATCAGCGTATCCCTCTTCCTGGTGGCCACCTTGATCACCGCCCTGAACGAGTTGCAGAATCCGCCCGAGACTCCCGATTCAGCACTGCGCCTGATCGTGCGTCACCGGGTTTCGCTTTTCAACGCGTTGCCCATCGCCTACCGCGAGAAGATCCGGCAAGTCGAGGGAGTGGAGGCGGTTTCCGGCTCCATGTGGTTTGGCGGAGTCTACAAAGACCCCGCCAATTTCTTCGCCCAGTTTTCGGTCGACACCGACCAATTCTTCGAGATTTATCCGGACATGGAGGTGCCCGAAGATCAAATCAAGGCCTTCAAGGAAGACCGCACTGGAGCACTGGTGGGCAGTCAGCTCATCAAGCGCTTCGGATGGGAGATCGGGGACAAGATCCATCTACAAGGCGCCCTCTTCCGTTTCGACCCCGAACTGACCATCCGAGCCGTTTACGAGGATGCGCCTGACGGCGGCAATACCCTTTACTATCACTGGGAGTACTTCAACCAGGGCATGAACGATGCGGGCTTCACGGGAACCTACAGCATCCGTGCGCGAACGCCCGAGGATGTCCCAGTGGTGGCCGAAGCTGTCGACGACCTGTTCAAGAACGCCAACCCGCCCACCAAGACGGAAACGGAAAAGGCATTCATCCTGGGATTCATTTCCATGCTGGGCAACTTGCAGTTCCTGGTGGCCAGCGTCTGCACGGTGGTCATTTTCACCATCATCCTGGTGGCGGCCAACACCATGGCCATGGCCATCCGCGAGAGAGGACGCGAAATCGCCATCCTCAAGGCCTTGGGCTTCTCCAAGCGGCTCGTCTTGTCGCTGCTGCTCAGCGAATCGGTCATGCTGGCCATGGGCGGCGCCCTGGCGGGCTCGCTGGCCGCGGCAGGGATCTTCTCTTTGGTGAACGTTCAGGCTGCCACCGGAGGAATGTTCCCGCCCGTCAATGTGACCGCAGGCACCATCCTGGTCTGCGCCGCAATCGGTGCTCTGGTCGGCTTGGCCGCCTCCGGCGTCCCTGCCTGGCGAGCCTCGCAAATTCCCGTGGCACAGGCGCTAAGGAGGATAGTGTGAGAACAAAGGAAGTCAAGACTCAAGGAATCCGCAAGAAGGGATCCGCAAGGCTTCGCAAAGACGAGCATCCTTCGGGTCCGGAGCTTGGGCTCGGGCAATTCCCCTTCTTCCTGACTCCTGTTTCCTGACCCCTGACTCATTCTGGAAACTGACAACTGACATCTGACAACTAGTCTCATGAAAATACCACTCAAATACAACTTGCGAAGCTTGTGGGTGCGACGTGTCGGGACACTGATGACAGCGGCCGGGATCGGGCTGACGGTGGCAATTGTCATTGTCATGATGTCGATGGTGTCCGGATTGCAGTCCGCCTTTACGGAGACCGGGCAGGACAACCAGCTGATCGTCATCCGTCAAGGCTCGCTCAACGAGGTCAACAGCTACTTCGCCAGGGACGCCTTCCAGACCATTCGCTTTTTGCCCGGAATTGCCCGCGACGCACAGGACGAGCCGCTGGCCAGTCCCGAGTTGATCGTGGTCATCAACTGGGCCCGGATGGGCGGCGAGAAGACCAATCTGGTGATGCGCGGAATCCCGCTGCCTGTGGGCCTTGAACTTCGCCCCGAAATCAGGATTGTCGAGGGACGCTCGATTCAGCCCGGACTGCGCGAGATTCTGGTGAGCCGGTCGGTGTCCAGGCGCTTTCAGGACATGCAGTTGGGCAACACGATCAATGTTTCGCGCTCCGACTGGAAAATCGTGGGGATCTTCGACTCGGACGGAAGCGCCTACGATTCGGAAATCTTTGCTGCCATGGAGGATGTGGCCCAGGCTTGGAGGCGCACGGCCATGTTCACTTCGGTGCTGCTGCGGGCCAGCGATGCCCAGGCTGCCCAAGAGATTCAGAAAAGGGTGAAGGACGACCAGCGGATCAACCTGCAGGCCGTGCCTCAGAAGGAGTATTTCGCAGGTCAGACCGATACTGCCAATTCGGTTCAGTACCTGGGTACCTTCATCGGCTTTTTGATGGGGATCGGCGCCTGTTTTGCCGCCATGAACATGATGTATGGCACCATCATGGCCCGCGTCAAAGAAATCGCCACCCTGCGCGCCCTTGGGTTCCGCCGCCACAGCATCCTCAGCTCATTTATGGTCGAGGCGATTTTGCTGACCCTGCTGGGAGGGCTGCTGGGATGCCTGATGGCCCTCCCTTTCGAGGGATGGACAACCGGCACCGCCAACCTGAGCACTTCGGGCAGCTTCAGCGAAGTGCTCTTCAAGTTCCGAATTACCCCGCAAATCCTGGCTTTCGGCCTGGGCTTTGCCCTGATGGTGGGTGTGCTGGGAGGTTTCTTGCCCTCACTGCGAGCAGCCCGGCTGCGCCTCATCGAGGCGTTGCGGGATTGATCGGTTGAGGTAGACTGCACACATGAGGCCAAAACGAGACCTGAGTGCCCTGAAGATCGAGCGGGGCAAGAAATCTCAACGTGATCAGAGGAGGGTTTGGAAAATGGTCCTTCCCCTGGCAGCACTGGTGCTGGCAATGGCTGGCATTCTTTCCTACCTGGACTGGAATGCGCCATCGCCTGAAGAGGCCGCCCAGGCGTCCACCGCCGCCAAGGCGGATTCCGGCGATGCTTCGCCTTCCGGCAACGACCCGTCGCAGGTCGGCTCGGGTCGCGAAGTCCTGATTGCCAGCGGCTACGTGGTGGCCCATCACCGCATCTCCTTGGGATCCAAGGTGACCGGCAAGGTAAAGTGGATCGGAGTGGACAAGGGAGACAAGGTGCGCAAGGACCAGCTGCTGGTCAAGTTGGACGACCGGGAATTCCGGGCCCAGGTCCACCAGGCCGAAGCCGAATTGCAGGCCGCCCAGGCTCTGCTGGCCGAATTGGAAGCCGGCAGCCGGCCCCAGGAGATCGAGCGCGCCCGCGCCGAAGTGCAACGCGCCAAGGCCGAGGCCGATTACGCCAAGCTGGACTGGCAGCGGCTGGAATCGCTGCTGGACAGCGCCGTCATCTCTCAGCAGGAGGTCGACAATGCCCGGTCGCGCTACGACGTGGCGGCTGCCGCCGTGCGGGTGGCGGAGGAGAATTACCGCCTGGCCCGGCTGGGCCCCCGCAAGGAGCAGATCGCCCAGGCCCGCGCCGGGGTGGCCCAGGCTGAAGCCGGCCTGGAATACCGACGGGTGCTGCTGGACGCCACCGAGATCCGGGCCCCGGTCAACGGCACCGTGCTGCAGCGCATCGCCGAGGTGGGCGAGATGATCACCACCTCCTTTGCCGGCGACCAGGGCGCCAAGTCGGCGGTGGTGGCCCTGGCCGACCTCAACGACCTGCAGGTCGAGTTGGATATCTCGCAGACCGACTTTCAAAAAATCTCGCGTCGTCACCAATGCCGCATGAGCCCTGAAGCCTATTCGGATCGGATCTACAATTGCGAGATCGCCGAAATCGCGCCTGAAGCCGACCGGCAGAAGGCCACCATCCAGGTCAAGGTGCAGATCCTGCAGCCGGACGAGTACCTGCGTCCCGACATGGACGCCCGCGTCACCTTCCTGCGCCCTCAGGAGGGCCCAACCGAGGAGCAACGATAATGCCCAGCGCCACCCAATCCGCTGAGATGAAGAGTCCCGGCCACAGCGCCGATACGGGCCGACCGCTGATCGACATCCGAGGCCTTTACAAGATCTACCTCAAAGGCAACGAAGAGGTCCTCGCCCTGCAGGACATCAACATCACCATCCGAACCGGCGAGTTCATCAGCCTGATGGGGCCTTCCGGATCGGGAAAGAGCACCCTGCTCAACATCCTGGCCGGCATCGACTCGGCCAGCGACGGCGAAGTGATCCTGCACATCCCCGATGAACAAAGCGGACAAGTCGACGAGATCGACCTGAACTCCATGAGCGAGAGGCAGGTGGCCGACTGGCGCAACCACCACGTCGGATTCGTCTTCCAGCACTTCAACCTGATCCCGGTACTGACCGCCTTCGAAAACGTGGAGCTGCCCTTGCTGCTGACTTCGTTGTCGCGCTCCGAACGCCGCCAGCACGTCGACACGGCCTTGGACCTGGTCAACCTCACCGACCGCGCCAAGCATTATCCCAAGGAACTCTCGGGCGGGCAGGAGCAGCGTGTCTCCATCGCCCGCGCCATCGTCACCGACCCCACCTTCATCCTGGCCGACGAGCCCACTGGAGACCTGGACGCCGACTCGGCCAACGAGATCCTGGAGATCTTGTCCGAGCTGAACCAGCAATTCGGCAAGACAATCATCATGGTCACCCACGACCCCCGCGCCGCCGAATACGCCTCGCACAAGTACTTCCTGGACAAGGGAGTGATGCGGCAGGGTGAGGAGTAGGGGGCTTCACGCAGAGGCGCAGAGACGCAGAGGAGGG
>JANQFM010000422.1 GCA_028277865.1 Acidobacteriota bacterium | reverse complement strand
GCCAACTGCCAACTGCCAACTGCCAACTGCCAACTGCCAACTGCCAACTGCCAACTGCCAACTGCCAACTGCCAACTGCCAACTGCCAACTGCCCTCCTTGACACCTCGAAGCCCGCAGCTATACTGGCCCTCGCGGTGTAACAGCAGTCGATGGTTGACTTTTCAGGAAACGCAAAGCCAGGAGAAGGGACGTGGAGAATTTTGCCCGAGACGTGCGCTGGGCTCTGCGGCGCATGGTGCGCAATTTGCGCTTGACGGTGGTGGTGGTGCTTTCGCTGGGGGTGGCGATCGGCGCCAATACGGGAATCTTCAGCGTCATCAATGCCGTGCTGCTTCACCCCATCCCGGTCCATGAGCCGGATCGGCTGGTCCGGGTGAGGGTCAATCTGGCGCCGGTCGATGAAGAGCCGCGCTACTCCAACCTTTCTCCGGCCGTCTATTTCCAGTGGCGCGAGCATCAGGAGGTCTTCGAAGACTTCGTCATCGCCGACTTCAACAACATCATCCTCACCGGCGCAGGAAATCCGGAGTACTTGCGGGGTCTGCAGGTCAATTGGAATTTCTTCAGGGTCTTCGGAATCAATCCGGCCATGGGGCGGGCTTTCACCGAAGAGGAGGACCAGCCGGGCAAGAACAACGTGGCCGTCATCAGCCACGGGCTGTGGACGAGCAGCTTCGGCTCCGACCCCGACATCATCGGGCGCACCGTCCAGGTCAACGGAGTCCCTCACGACATCATCGGAGTGGCCCCGCCGCGATTTCACTATCCCTGGCACGTGGAGATGTGGCGGCCCGCCGGCCTGACCTTCGATCCCACCCAGCCCCACCGCTACGACTTCAATATGACGGCCCGCCTTAAGGAAGGCATCACGGTCGAAGAAGCCCTGCGCGAGATGAACTCACTGACGCAGCGCATCAGCGAGCAATACCCCCAGCAGAACAATCCCACCGGCGTCCGGCTGACACCATTGCGCGAACAACTGCTGGGCGACACCACTCAGCTCCTTTATCTGGTACAGGCTGCAGCCGCCTTCGTGCTGCTCATCGCCTGCGTCAACATCATCAACCTGATGCTGGCCCAGACCCTGCAGCAAAGCGGCGAGATCGCCATGCGCACCGCCTTGGGCGCCGGACGGGGACGACTGGCCAGCCAACTCATCGTCCAGACCGTCATGCTGGCGCTGTTGGGAGGCCTGCTGGCCGTTCCCTTCAGCCTCTTCGCCACCCGCCCCTTGCTTTCCATCAGCCCTCTTTCCACCGAAGACATCCAAGACTTCGACCCCTTCATCAGCGTCGACCTTCGCTTGCTGGGTTTCGCCATTTTGCTGTCGATTCTGGTGGGGATCCTTTTAGGCCTTATTCCGGCCCTGAAAGCCTCACGCCTGGACATTCAACGAGTCCTTCAGGGCTCCGGATCGCGTGGTGCAGGCCTGGGGGCGGCTGGGCAGAGGTTTTTGGGATTCTTGGTGGTGGCCGAAGTGGCCATCGCCCTGATGCTGATGATCGGCGCCAGCCTGGTCATTCAAAGCCTGCAAAGGCTTCAGCAGTCCGATAGGGGGTTTGACTACCACAACCTCATCGTCTTTGACATCAACTTCCCGCGGACCCAATACGAGGGCCAGCGGCAGCGGCTCGACTTCATCAAGCAGGCTCAGGAGCGCATCCGGGCGCTGCCGGGCGTTACGGCCGCGGCAGCCACCACCACTCACCCTCTCTATGACGGCCAGAACTATCTGCCTTTCAGCCTGGAGGGGCATCCCATCCCCGACCCGCCGGGCTACTATTACGTCCACCATCGGGTGGTCACTCCGGGATATTTCGAAACGCTGGAGATCCCTTTGCTGCAGGGCAAGCTCTATGACGGCAGCGAGGTTCCGGGAACAGAACTGCAGGCCATCGTCAACAAGACCATGGCCGACCGCTACTGGCCGGGCGAGAATCCCATCGGCAAACGGCTCAAGATCGGACGCCTGGACCAGCGTGCGCCCTGGGTCAATGTGGTTGCGGTGGTGGGAGACGTGTATGAAACCCCCTCGATTCAGGCACCTGTGGACGTGACCTGGTATATGGCCGCCTACCAGGGCGTGCAAACCCCCAGCATCTCATTTGTAATCCGCACCACGGAAAGCCAGGACCGCATCATCCCTCCCATCCGGGCCGTCATCAACGAACTCGATCCCCAGTTGCCCATCTACGCCGTGGCCAACATGGACCAGCTGGTGTCGGACACCATGAGTTCGCAACGTTTCAGCGCCTTCCTGTACGGGTTCTTCGGCTTGACTGGCGTGCTGCTGGCCATGGTGGGGATCTACGGGGTGATGTCCTTTTCCGTAGCTCAGCGCAACAAGGAACTGGGCATCCGGCTGGCCATCGGCGCTCAGGTCGGGGACGTGAAAGGCTTGATCTTGCGCCGGGCCGCCCTTCTGACCCTCATCGGAGTAGCCTTCGGGTTGGCTCTGGCCGCCCTGTTCACCCAATTCCTTTCCAGCCTGCTCTACGAAGTGGATCCTCTTGATCCGCTCACCTACCTTCTGGTTGCTCTGGGGCTGGCTGTAATTGCCTTGCTGGGCAGCTACCTGCCCGCCCGCCGCGTCACCCGCATCGATCCCACCGCAGTGCTGCAGTCTCAATAGCCGGCGCCCTTCCAGGGCGCGGTTGCTTTTGGGTCTTTCCGGTGGCTTCGCCGCAGGGCGGCACTGCCACCGGCTAATGTCCGGGGCTTCTCTGGAGCCGACAAACCACTGAAAATTCAGGATTTGGACCGATGGCGGAGCGATGAATCCCGCTGATGGGCCGACCCTGAAGGGGTCAGGGAAATTAGCCGGTGGTCAAGCCGTCCCGGCGCGGCCACCGGAACAGATCCACAAGGCATGAGGCG
>JANQFM010000417.1 GCA_028277865.1 Acidobacteriota bacterium | reverse complement strand
CACTGAAACCTACGTCAGTTGGATGAGCTGGTTCCCGATTTTGGGATCGGAAGGGCCTTGTTGGCCGGTTCGTCCTTGACGGTTGCAGTAGGGGCATCGAAATTCCATCACGCCGTCGCTGAATTCCAGCGCTGTGATGGCGCTGTCATCGATGGGGCAGTGCAGCGGCCGGCCGCTGCTGTGGCGCTCCAAGAAATACTCGAGATGCAGGGCTTTGAAAGGCCGGACAGGCTGCGCCTGCTTCCATTGGAAGCCGCTGCCGCAATCGGAGCAGCTCACGGCAACTCTGCCGCCTTGCCGCCCATATCCGATCTGAAACCTGAAAGGCTCTCCGCATTGAGGGCATAACGAATCTTCTTCCTCTGCAATCGACAAGAAGTAATTGCGGATGATTCGATCCTGCTGCTCACGGCTGATGGGGGAAGCTTTCCCGACCGGGGACCGGGATGCGGATTGCTGGCTGCGGCTCATGGGATCCCCCCTGACGGCTACCCTTGGACCAGCGAGAGGAATTGCTGATACTCGGCTTCGAACTCCTTTCGGGCCAGACTCCGCTCCCCGCCGCCGCTGCGCACTTTAAAGACGGTGGCCGATTCGAGCACCTTGCGGGGAGATGGGGCTGCCGCCAGTTCGTTCAGGGACAGGAAACGCCTGTAATTGCTGGCCTTTTGAAGCCCGTTGCCGTCGATGCGGACAAACCCTGCCGCAGGGTCGCCCAGGGTGATCTGGCAATCCTTGAACTCGCAGTAGTTGGCGATCTCATCAATGGTCAAATGCCACCCCCTGACAGCAATCTAGCATATTTGGAAGGAATTCGGGAGTTTCACGCATAGCCGCAAAGAGCGCAAAGTAAAGAAAGAAAAGATCTTACCCGATGCCCTTGGACCCTTGCGTGAAATCCGCTCTGGCTCTCTGCTTCTACCCTCCGCTGCGGCTTTGCAGGCGTCGGATGGCCATGTTGGCGGCGCCCAGGATCTGGGAATCTTCGCCTGGGTTTTGTGCGACTTTTTGCACCACTGGCAGGGCCGACTGGCTGCCCCGCAAGCCGATCACCTCCAGCAGGCGTCGGCGCACCTTGGTGCCTTCTTCGCTCTCCAGGTAGGAGTAAAGCTTGGCGACCTCATCGGGCTCCATTTCGAGCAGGTACCGGTAGCCCTGGTCGCGGCCCTTGAGGCTTTCGACCAGTTCGATAAGGTGCTCCTCGCGCCCCAGGCGGTAGAGGGCGAAACTCATGGCCAGCTTGACCTCGCCGGAGGCCTCACGCAGGCGGGCGCGAGCCATATCGTCGAGGACGTTGCCCTCGCCGATGCGCCCCAGCCCTTCGGCGCCGTAGCGGCGAAAGTCGGAGCGGGGGTCTTGCAGCGAATTGATGAACAATCCCTGGCTGCCGGGATCCCCGATGTGAGCCAAAGCCTCCAAGGCCCGTTTTTGCAGGTCGTCCTTGCCGGAAACCGGCACGACCTTGAAGACTTTGCGCCGTTCTT
>JANQFM010000413.1 GCA_028277865.1 Acidobacteriota bacterium | reverse complement strand
GGTTATCGACTTGTTGATCGACGACTTTCATGAACGGCCTCTTCCTCGATTGATGCCTCGTGATTGCCCTTTTCCTACAGTGGAAGGGAAGGCCAATGCAGTCATTGGGATGCGGCGGGTCGGCAAGACATGGTTTTTCTATCAGCAGATGCAAGAGCTGCTCAATCAGGGAATATCCAAGCAGCGCTTGCTCTATTTCAACTTCGAGGACGACCGGCTGCTCCCATTTACGGTGGCCGATTTTCGGCTCATTCCTGAGGTCTACTACCTCAAGTTTCCCCATCTCAAGGACCAGCAGTGCTTCTTGTTCCTGGACGAAGTGCAGCGCATCGAAGGTTGGGAGAGCTTCGTGCGCCGATTGCTGGATACTGAGAAGATGGCCGTCTGTGTGACCGGATCCTCATCGCGCCTGCTGAGCCGGGAGATTGCCACCAGCTTGAGGGGGCGTTCGTTGACCACCGAGATCTTCCCTTTCAGTTTCGCCGAATTCCTGCGTTTTCACGATGCCGCGCCACGGCAATCCGGGCCGCTCGGAAGCGCAGCGCGGGCCCGTCTGCAGCATATGGCCCAGCAATACCTGAAGCTTGGAGGCTTTCCTGAAGTCCAGGCCATGGATGAGGAGTTGCGCCGCCAAGTTTTGCGCAACTACCTGGACCTGGTGCTGTTTCGCGACGTGGTGGAACGACATTCAGTCCGCAATACGACGGTGCTGCGCTTGTTGGTGCGCCATCTGCTCAGTGCCCCCTCGACCCGATTCAGCGTCAACAAGTTCTACAACAGCTTGCGAAGCCGCGGCGTCGCCTGCACCAAGAACCATCTGTACGAGTACCTGAATCACTTGGCAGACGCCTTCCTTGTCTACCAACTTCCCGTCTTTTCGCGGGCTGAGAAAGTCCGCCAAGTGAATCCCAAGAAGATTTACATCATCGACTCCGGGCTCTTGCAGGTCGCTTCTTCTGGCAAGACGCAAGACCAGGGTGCCTGGCTGGAGAATCTGGTCTACATGCAGCTGCGCCGCAAAGGCTTGAAGCCGGAGTACTATTTGACAAGAGACGGATACGAAGTCGACTTCGTCGTAATGGACCAAGATCGGCCCGGAGAAGGGCGCCGTCTGATTCAGGCTTGTTGGGATCTGCGCTCCCCGGAAACCCGCCAAAGAGAGGTGCGCAGCCTGCTCTCTGCCCTGGACGAGCTGAAGCTGGAAAAAGGCACTATAATCACCTGGCTCGACGAAGGCTCGCCTCACCCCCGAATCGAAATTGTCCCCGCCTGGAAGTGGCTGCTGGGCAGAGAGTAGATTTCGCGCCATGACGCCAAGACCGCAAAGCCTCTTTCCATCCTTTGGGCCGTCTTGGCGCGAAACTCCTGAAACTGAACCGGACGGCCAATGGAAGCGTCTTTGCATGGCGATGTCGTCGTTTCTTCGCATATTGATCGCCCTGGCTGCCTCGACCGTCGGTGCCTGGACACAGCAACCCGATCCGGATCAGCCGCGCTTTCGGGTCGACGTGCGGGCGGCGCTTTTCGAAGTCCGCGTCCGCGACTCCGCCGGAAACGTCATCCGAGGGCTGCGGCAAACCGACTTCCGGATACTCGAAGCAGGAAAGCCGCGCCCCCTCACCCACTTTGAAGAGAGCCCCGCCGAAAGAATCAGCCTGGCCATCCTGCTCGACATCGGCGGCAGCATGTCGTCGCAGAAGATTCGGTTGGGGCGTCAGGTCATGCAGCGTCTGGTCCACTTGCTCGATCCCGCCGACGAGATCCTGTTGGGCGTTTACCACCAGGATGTCGACTTCCTATGCGAGCTGACCAGCGACCGCTACCGGATGATTGAAGGCATCCGCAACATCGGATCCGGAGCCCGCCCCGGCGGGTGGAAGGGCTTGGCCAATCTTTACATGAGCAATTCGCTGACCGGCTATGCTGTGGACGAGAGCCTGTTGAAGCTCAAGAAAGCACGCAACCCCATCAAGGCCGTGCTGGTTGTCTCGGCCGGATTCGGAGGCATCGGCGAAGCCACCTTGGACCACCTGCGGCTGGCCGGATCCCGCTTTTTTGCCGTCAGCCTGGGCAACCGCGCCGGAGATATCTTCAGCCTGGGAGGCGACCAAGCCGCACGCAAGCGCATCGTCCGCAGCACGGGTGGCATCGCCTACTCGGGCCAGGAAGTCCTGGAACGCCTGGAGCAGTTGCGTGACAGCCTCAAGCACTTTTACCTGCTGGCCTACTCCCCCGCCACTGGCGACGACAACCTGTTGAAGCGAAAAATCGAAGTCCGGCTGCCCGCTCACCCCAATGCCCAAATCAGCTTTGTCCGCCGCACGAGTTCGGGCAGCTCGTTCTACTGAGGGCAGAAGGGGTCCAAAGTCCAACGCCCAAAGTCCAAAGTCACGGGAGAACCCGCAAGATTCGGGTGCTCAACCGGAGGCTGGGCCGCTACGGATCAGCTTGTCCCTTTCTGGATCCTGACTCCTGAACTCTTCTGCCCGACCTTGGACCTTGGACCTTGGACTTTGGACCTTGAGCTCCACTTTCCTCTGGCGAACGAGGTGCGCTTCAGGTAGCCTGTCTGCGCTCATGACAAACCGTTCGCGGCAACCTCTACCCCGATTCGTCCTCGGCGCCGGATTGGCAGTGGCCCTGACCATTCTTTTTTTTGCCGTCCCCGGCAAGGCCGAGGGTGCGGAACACTACGGGATCTATTCCCTGATGCCGGCCTTCGTGGCCATTCTATTGGCATTCTTGACCCGCGAAGTGCTCTTTGCGCTGTTTGCCGGGATTTTGGTGGGCGGCGTGGTGATTCGGGATTTCAACATCCTGAATGTTTTCATGATACCCGCCATCGGGTCCGAACAATACGCCCTGATCCTGCTCGTCTACCTGTGGTGCCTGGGAGGCCTGTTGGGGCTTTGGACCCGCACGGGAGGCGCGCGCGCCTTTGCCGAATGGGCCGGTCGGCATATCGTGAGGGGGCGGCGCAGCGCCAAGCTTTTCGCCTGGCTGGTCGGAATCATCTTCCACCAGGGCGGGACCATCTCCACCGTGCTGGCCGGCACAACCGTCCGTCCCGTCACCGACTCCGAGCGCGTCAGCCACGAGGAACTGAGCTACATTGTCGATTCGACGGCTTCACCTGTGGCTGCATTGATCCCTCTCAACATCTGGCCGATCTACGTGGCCGGCTTTGCCGCCGGCACCATCCCTTTGATTCCGGACCAACCCAGCGCCGTCTCCTTTTTCTTCCGCTCCATCATCTTCAACTTCTACGGGATATTCGCCCTGACCATGACCTTGATGCTGGCTCTGGACGCACTGCCTTGGAGAGGCGCCAAGATGGACCGGGCCATCCGAAGAGCTTCGCGGGGGGATGGGCTGAATGCGCCCGGCTCGGTCCCGCTGGCCTCCGAAGAGCTCACCGCCACCAAGGTTCCCGAGGGCTACGCTCCTTCCATTGTCGACTTCGCCCTTCCCATCATCACCCTGATCGGATTTGCGCTGGCCTCCTTCGTGTATACCAGCTGGCTGGCGCCGCCGCCGCTGCGGCCCACGGTGTGGATCGCCGAGGCTTTCGGGCTGGCTGTTGCGGTGGCGGCGTTGTTGGGATGGCTGCGGGGATTGTCGATTCAGCAGGTCATGGAGGGGATCGTGGACGGCTGCAAGGGGGTCACAACAGGCGCCATCCTGCTGGGCTTGGCCGTCACCTTGGGAGCGGTCTCCCGCGAACTGGGAACCGCCAAGTACATCGTCGAAACCGCCTCGGACTGGGTGATTCCCGTGCTGCTGCCGGCCATCTTGATGCTGATTTGCATGGTGGTGGCCTTTTCCATCGGATCTTCTTTCGGGACCTTCGCGGTCATCTTTCCGCTGGCTCTTCCCTTGGCCTGGTCGGTGTTGCCCGACATGACTTTCGTTTCAGTCTGCTTTGCTTCGGTGGTGGGCGGATCGCTTTTCGGCGACCAGTGCTCTCCGATTTCGGACACCACCATCCTCTCCTCGCTGGCCTGCGGCGCCGACCTGATGGACCATGTCACCACACAGCTCCCCCTGGCCTTGATCGCCGCAGGACTGGCAGCCTTGGCGACAGCCCTGGTGGTGTTGTTATGCTGTTGAAGAAGGTTGGGCAAAACAGGGGAGAGCAGGCGCAAGAAAACGAAAATTCTCGCCAAGGTGTTTGGGCTCTTTCGCAGGCTCCTCTTCTTGGTTAAACTGAGGACTTGACATGTATGCAGTAATCATGGCGGGGGGCCAGGGAGCCCGTTTTTGGCCTCTTTCCCGCAAGCAGCACCCCAAGCAATTTTTACGACTCTTCGGAAAACACACCCTCCTGCACGAAACCGCCAAGCGTCTGGTCCCTGTACTGGGCTGGGAAGGGATTTATGTCGTCTGCGGCCGCAATCACGCCGATATGGTCCGGGAGCAGCTTCCCAAGCTGGCGCCCGATCAGGTGATCATCGAGCCCGTGGGACGCAATACCGCACCCTGCATCGGACTGGCGGCGCTTTACTTGAAGGAGCGATTTGCAGGACAGGTGATGGCTGTCCTGCCCGCCGACCACCTGATTCAGGACGTTGAGGAGTTTCACCGCCTGCTGCGAGTCGCCGAGCAGCTGGCCATCCGGGATTGGCTGGTGACCTTGGGAATCCGTCCCACCTATCCGGCTACCGGCTACGGCTATCTGCAAAGAGGGGAGCAGATCGGCCAGTGGCATGGACGCACTGCTTACCGGGTGGAACGCTTCGTCGAAAAGCCCCAACTGGACAAGGCCCAGGAATACCTTCGCAGCAGCATCCACGACTGGAACAGCGGCATGTTCTTCTGGACCGCCGAGGCCATCCTGGCCGAGATCCAGTGCCGCTTGCCTGACCTCTATTCGGGGCTGAAGCGAATCGGGGAAAGCGGATTCAAGGATGAGACCGTCTCCCACGTCTTTCCCCGCCTCCCCTCAATCTCGATCGACTACGGCGTGATGGAGAATGCCTTGAGGGTTGCCGCCCTCCCCTGCAGCCTGGGCTGGAGCGACGTGGGCAGTTGGCGGACGCTTTTCGACCTTTGGGAAGGCGACGAAGACGGGATCGCCTCCAACAAGCCTTCGCTGGCCGTCGAAAGCCGCAATGTGCTGGTCTGCAGTCAGAACGACGAACGTCTGACAGCCCTGCTGGGAGTGGAAGACTTGATCGTGGTCGACACCCCGGACGCCCTGCTCATTTGTTCCCCCAGTCACAGCGAAAAAGTCCGAAAGATCGTTTCCGAACTCAAGAAGCGAGGACTCTCCAAGCTGCTGTGAAGGTTTCACGTGGGACGGCGTTAGCCCGAATTTCTCACGGCTTGTCGTCGCGAGGAGCCGCAAAGGCCGTCCTGGCAAGGCGTCGCGACGGAGGCCCGCGCAGGCGTACTGTATGTACGACGAGCAGGCCGACCGAGCGCAACGCAGCCAGGCCGGATGGTTGCGGCTCCGCAGTAGGCAAACCGTGAGAAATCCGGGTTAGTAGGCCGTCGAAAACAGGAGGGCACTGCAGAAGATCCGGTCCAGCCCCCTCCAGTAGGCCCGGAACGTCGGATCGTCGGCAAACAGGATGACATGGCCTCGGCCTACAGGGACATCAGCCAAATAGACGCTGCCTTGCAAAGCCTTTTCGGTGCCCTCCCAGCGATGCCCCATCAAGAAGGAGTCTTCGCCGAAGCGGGCCACGTTGGCGCCGTTTTTGGAGGCCGACAAGAGGCGGCTGCCCTGCATCTGGACTGCAATCTCCTCCGGATAGCCGAAGGCCAGGTAGTGATCGTTGTTGAGCTGGGTCCGGAAGAGCGATCCCGGGATGCTCTCGACAGGTTTTTGGGAGCCTTCCGCTTCGGCATCGTTCACTTCGCTGATTGTCCGGACATCCGTCAACTCGACGTCTTTCAAGGTCGTGAATTCGGCCCCTCCTTTGAGGCCGATGAAAGTGCCTCCGTTTTCGATCCAGCCTTTGAGGCTTGAAATGCCCGATTCACCCAGCAGCCGCTTGTAGCCGTTGGCCGATCCGTGGGGGGCGACGATTACGTTGTAGCGGGTCAGGTCGAAGCGGGAGAGCGATTCGGCGCGGCCGGCGGTGAATCGAAGGCCGTAGCGCTGTTCCAGCAAGCTGTAGACCGACCCGAAGGAAACCGCGAAAGTCGGCTCGTTGGTCAGCACCAGGATGCGGGGCTTTTCCAGGTCCACCACCTTGCGCGAACCCATCGAGAGGCCTTTTTCGTTCCAGGCGCTGTCAGCCGTGTAAACGGTGGCGCCCGATTCGCGCGCCAGCTCTCCAATCCGTTGGTGCAGCGACTCCGGATTGCGCTCCACCCGCACGATCAAGCTGCCTTTTGGGAAGATGCGACCGTCGTTTTCGAACTTTTCGGGCGCCATGGCCACTCGGTAGTCCTCTTGCAGAAGGCGTCCGGCCAGACGAGCGCCGGCATCGTCGCCCCATTGGATCAGGTAGGCGTATCGGGCCGACCCGCCATTGACTCCTCCCTTCGAATCAGGAGGCGAGTCGAGCCGCCGGCCTTGCCGGAGATCCACGGCCGTTTCGGTGAAAGCTGCTGAAATGCCATAGGTGAGCGGCAGCGACCAGGCTGTCACATCATAAAACCCCAGCCGCTCCTTGCGGCTTCGCTCTCCCAGCTTCTTGTTGCGGGCGCGGCGGGCTTGAACCTCTCTCAAAAAGGACTCCTCCATCTGGGGATCCGGCTCCAGCAGCACTTTTGCCAGGCGCTTCATCGGCTGATTCATGGGGATCACGAAGCTGCCGGCCGGGATCTCCATCTGCCGCGAAGTACGGTCGAAGTAGGTCTGAGCATCGGCTGAGGCAATGGGCCGTTCGGTTCGGTAGACTTCGATGCGGTGGCGCATCAGCAATTCGACCAGGTCGGCCAGGCGACCCGAATCGCTTCCGGGCAACAGGATGTAGGACTTGAATTGCTCTTGATCGGCTTCCTCCATTCCCGAAGCAAAGAATTCGTAAAAATAGCGCAGGAAATCAGCCCGCTTGTCGGCCAGCGTTTCCAAGGTGGCCAGATCAGCGATGACGTGGGCGTGAGTGGCGATGCGCAGGGTGGCCAAGGTACCGTCCGGCTTTTCCCAGGACATGCCCTTCCAACCGCCGCCGTTGGTTTCGTAGGTGGCGGACACGGCGCCGTTGAATGCCGGATAGGAATCCCAGTAGCCGGGGTAGTAGAGGTCGTAGACCTCGTCCTTGACGTAGGTCCAGCCGTATTGGTCGAAGTATCGGGCGCAGTTGCGTCCGATCTCGGTGGCCCAGCGGCGCAGCGAATCCGGGTAGTTGAGGTTCATGGGGGCGGTAAAGGGCGCGAAGTGGTACTCGTTGGGCTCGCCGTGATTGTCGATCCACACCTGGGGATTCCAGTGCCGCAGCATCTCGGCCACGGCGCGTGTTTCGGGCTGGCTGAGGGCGAAGGCGTCGCGGTTGGTGTCGATCAGATAGTGATTGCCGTCCGAGCTGATGAACCACTGCCCTTCGTGCTCCGAGGCGTTGGGGTCGGCAGTGCCGGTGTGGCCGATGGTATTGGCCTTCATCCAGGTGACGAAGGTCTGGTGGCTGTCGGGGTTGTGGGCCATGTTGAGGATGGTGACCACATTGGCGAGGATCTTGTTGGTCAACCCGTCGGTCCCCGCCGCCAACTGATAGGCCATTTGGATTCCGGCTTCGAAAGCGGCTGTCTCGCCGCCGTCATTGGCGTAGTTCATCCATCCTATGGCGGGCGTGTCGCGCGCGATTGCCTCCATTTGCTCACGAGAAGCAGTGCGCGGGTCGGCCAGGCGGGCGATGGTGCTGCGGATCTGCTCCAAGCGTGCCATGTTGGCCGACGAGCTGATGATGACCAACACCATGTCCCGGCGCTCCACCGAGCGTCCGAACTTCACCACTTGGACGCGTTCGGAAGCCTCGTCCAGCCGCCTCACGTAGTCCAGCATTTGGTGATGGTCGGTCAGGTAGTCGCCGACTTCGTACCCCAGCACCGATTGGGGAGTGGGGATGTTGGGGTCGTAAGTGGCGCCGGGAAGCCACTCGTAGCCCTGAGCGAGCAAGGCGTGGCAGCAGAATAGGGTCAGGGGCAGGGTTCGTCCGATCATTGTCATGGAGAGTCCTCAGCAGGTTTCACGCACAGGTGCAAAGACGCAGAGGAGGGGGAGGAGAAGATTTTGTTGGATCATTCCAAAAGCCAAAGATACCCATCCCGTCAAAACTCTCTCTTGCTCTGCCTCTCTCTGCGTCTCTGCGCCTGTGCGTGAAACCCTTCTTAGTAAACCTCGGGTACGAAGGTCTGATCCGAGATGGGGGGGCGCTCGTAGCCTTCCCGCTCAGTGCGGGGAGGCAGTTCGAAAGGATCCGGCGTGAGATCCTCGTAAGGGATCAGGCTTAGGAGATGATGGATGCAGTTCAATCGAGCGCGCTTTTTAACGTCGGCGTTCACCACGTACCAGGGAGCCTGCTTGCTGTCCGTGTGGTCGAACATGCGGTCCTTGGCGCGTGAATAGGCCTCCCATCGAGAGCGCGACTCCAAGTCCATCGGGCTCAGTTTCCAGCGTCGGGCGGGATCATCGAGGCGGGATTGAAAGCGCTTTTCCTGTTCTTCGTCGCTGACCGAAAACCAATACTTGATGAGGATGATTCCCGATCGCACCAGCATGCGCTCGAACTGGGGGCAAGACCAGAGAAACTCTCGATATTCCTCGTCGGTGCAAAAACCCATCACCCGTTCCACGCCCGCCCGGTTGTACCAGCTTCGGTCGAATAGCACCATCTCGCCAGCCGCCGGCAAGTGGGGTGCGTAGCGTTGAAAATACCACTGGGTCTTCTGGCGTTCGGTGGGAGTGCCCAGGGCGACGACCCGGCAAATGCGGGGGTTGAGGCGCTGTGTGATGCGCTTGATGGTCCCTCCCTTACCGGCTGCGTCGCGCCCCTCGAAGATGACCACAACTTTTAGCTTGCGGTGCTTGATCCATTCCTGCAGCTTGGTCAGCTCGATCTGAAGCCGGGCCAGTTCCTTCTTATAGACCCGGTTGGAAATCTGGCGGGGTCCGATCTTAGTTTCCATATCGGGGCCACTGTAGGCTGTCAAGGTACTGAATGTAAAGTCCAGCCTGGGGTTTCACGCAGAGGCGCAAAGGAGGGGGAAGAGAGAAGAAAAAGGCTGCAAGACTTCATTCATCGCAACCCAGCGAGAAGGAGATCGCTTTACAAACCTGCCGTAGGCGGGAAGGGCTGATTTGCGCCAATCGGGCACCAAAGCCTTTCTTGGGTACGGAGACCAGGTGATGGAGGTTGATTGAACAAGGTCGCTTCATCCCATCAGCCTCATCCAGAATGACTTCGGAGGGAACACCGCGAATCGTCGATGAAATGGGCGCCACCGTAACCTTGTTCAGGTATCGAATCGCGGATCCCCTTGTCAGCAACAGCACGGGACGCCTGTGGTCCGGCGAATTGAATCGGAAAAGCCGTACCTGACCCCGCTCCAATCTTGCAGCCATTACCTCATCGGCTCCCAATCCGGATACTCTTCACTGCCGTCAGGGATGCGCTCATATCCCACACGGTCTCGGCGCTCATTCTCGCGAATCATGAGCTTCTTCAGGTACTCCTTGAGAGCTTCTCGCACCAATGCGGATCGGTTGAGCTGGATGCGCCGGGCGGCTCGATCGGTGGCGGCGAGCAGGTCTTTGTCAAATACGATCTGAACAGTCTGCATTTGGCTGAGGAGTCTACTCCACAGTTTGTTCTACAGTCAAGCTTGTGTGGAGTTGGGGTCTCACGCAGAGGCGCGGAGGCGCAGAGGAGTGAGAAGAGCAGGAATTGCTCTGATCCCCTCTGCCTCTCCGTGTCTCTGCGCTTCTGCGTGAAATCCCAGAATCGATGCTATAGTCGTGCCCCATGAAGAAGCTGCCTTTGCTGACCGTTTTGCTTTCGATTGCCGCCACCTACCTGACCGCCGGAGAAGCCCGCCGCCGCTGGGAGATGATGAACCAGATCCGGCGCGACAAGTTCGACTTGGTCCTGCCTGAAGCCATGCGCGAAAACAGGATCGACATGTGGATCACGGTCATGAAGGAGGGCTACCGCGATCCCCTTTATGAGGATTTGGGAGGCGGCTACGTCTCCCAAATCGGCTATTACGTCTTCACCGACCGGGGCGGCCCTCGCATCGAACGTGCGGCGCTGGGTATCTCCGGGTACCTCCTGCAGCAAGGCGGAGCTTACGACATTTATGGATCGGCTTCGGACTTGACGGAGTTCGTGCGCAAGCGCAGTCCCGATCGCATCGGTGTCAACATGTCCCGGCAGATCGGAGGCGCCGACGGCCTTTCTTACACCAGCTACCTGCACCTTCAGGAAATCCTGGGTGAGCCTTACGCCTCGCGCTTGGTGAGTGCCGAAAAGCTGGTCTCCGATTTCCGCTCCCGAAGGGTGGCCAGCGAGATCGTGGCCTTTGGCGAGGCTACTGAGCTGTCGCGCGAGATTGCTGAAAAGGCCTTTTCCAACTCTGTCATCACTCCTGGAGTCACCAGCCTGGAGGACGTGGCCTGGTGGATGAGCGAACAGCTGTTTCAACGCGGGCTGGATTCCTCCTTCGGAATGCCCTCGGTCTACATCACGGGGCCGGACGGCATCGAGGCCGTTTCAACCGACCGGATCATCCAGCGCGGCGACCTGCTGATGATTGACTGGGGCGTGGGGCTGATGAACTTCTACACCGACATGAAGCGCATCGCCTATGTCCTCAAGGACGGCGAAACAGAGGCTCCGGCCGGGATCCGGAACGCCTTTGACCAAGGCCTCAAGGTGCGCGAGGTGGTCCGCCGCAGCATCCGTCCGGGACGAACCGCCCAGGCCAACTCCGACGCCATCCACGATGCTCTCCGGCAGGCCGGGTTTGCCATCATGGAGGAGTTCAACAAGCCCACGGGCACTCAGAAGACCGAAGTCATCATCGGATGCCATTCGGTCGGCAACCTGGGCCATGGCATCGGACCTTCCATCGCCTTCTTCAATCCCCTTCGGCTGACATTCGAGGTGCGTGCAGGCAACCTGCTGTCCATCGAGTTTTTCGCCTACACGGCAGCACCGGAGTGGGGCGGCAAAAAGGTCCGCATCCCGCTGGAAGACGATGCCGTGGTCACCGAACGGGGAGTCGAATGGCTCTCCCCGGCCAACCAACGGATTCTGCTCATCCGCTAAAGAGGGTGTCGCAGAAGGGTCGAAAAGTCCGAAAGTCGAAGAATCGAGAGTGAAGAGAATGAGAAGTTCGGGTTAGGCCCATTGCTGTTCACTTAAGGAGCACCGGGCGCTGGAAGAAAGAGAAGCCACGTGCCGGGCTTGTCCCGGTCGGGCTGTGTTTAGTGACCAGACCCGCTTCAAAAACCCTATCGCCACCACGGAGCTTGACTCCGTGGAGCGATGTTTCACGGCTGGGATTCAACCG
>JANQFM010000334.1 GCA_028277865.1 Acidobacteriota bacterium | reverse complement strand
CCCACCCCAAAGCTTGCCTGCAAGGCCTTCAACTGCCCGTCGATCGCCTTCAAGCCGGACAGCAAAGCCTTGACATGCTCGGGCTCCACCTCGTCCTCGACGAATTCCAGGGATGTCTCCAGGTGGGAAATCACTCTCACCGCCTCATCCTTGAGCGGCTGCAGGCGACGGCTGAGCCTGCCTTGAAGCTGCTCCCGTGCCACTCGTGCCTGAAAACCAGTCTCACTGGCGATCAGGTCACGAATGGCCTCCGCCTGAACCAGGTCCAGCTTGCCGGCCAAAAAAGCCCTTTGGGTGAATTCCCCCGGACGGGCCAGGCGGATTCCGCTGTGCAGAGCCGTCTCGATAATCCGGCGGCATACCCAAACACTGCCGTGACAAGATATCTCCGCAACATCTTCACCCGTGTAGGAATTCGGTGAGGGAAAAAAGGTGACCAAGGCCTGGTCGATCGGTTGGCCGGCCTGGTCGCGAATGGAGACCAGAACCTGCTGGCGGGCACGAAAACTCCAATCACCGGACCGGCTGCTGACTTGGCTCAAAAAGGCAAGGCAGCCGGGGCCGCTCACGCGAAGGACCGCCAAGGCACTCTTGCCGGGCGGTGTTGCCAAGGCGATGATGGTGCTCCGAAACCGATGGGGATTTGTGGATCTGCCCTTCACCCCGACGCATCCGGGAAGACCACAACATGGCGGGAAGTGCCCATTCCCCGGCTTTCAGTGCGGACTCCCGGCTCCTCTGCCAAGGTGATGTGGATGGTGCGGCGTTCGCTGGGCGGCATCGGTTGGAAGCGGAAGGAACGTCCGGAGAGACGCGTTTTTTCAGCGGCATTTTTGGCCAGCAGTTCCAGCTCCAGGATTCGAGTCAGGCGATAGTCTTCGCAGTCCACCTCGATGCGTTGCCCCATGCGCCGCAAAAAGATCTGGTTGCCCAGGTCATTTAGGGCATCCAGCGCCTTGGCATTGTTGCTCAGCAGCACCTCCGAGTCCGAGCCGCTGAATTGCACTTGCACATTTTCACCCGGATCCTTGACCTCCATCTCCAAATCCAGTCCGCTCACATTCAGCAATTGGCTGAAGAACTCTTCGACTTGCCGAGCCGCTTCCCTTGTATCCTCGCTCATGGACATCTCCCCAGGAGTGTTCCTTTTCCTTGGCTTTCATTCATCTGATTGATGGTCACTTCCTTTTCTTTTTCTTTCCCTTGGGCTTGCCCGAAGGCTTGGGCGCCTCCTCCTTTCCGATCTGCTGGAAACCGTATTGGAAGAGCATTCCAAAAACGTTGCTGAAAAGAAAGTAGATGGCCAATCCGCTGGAGACGCTCAAAAACAGGACTGTGAAGATGACGGGCATGAACATCATCATGCGGCGCTGCATGGGATCGCCGGCCATGGGAGTCATCTTCTGCTGCAATACCATGGTGGCACCCATCACAATCGGCGTGATGTAGTACGGATCCGCCTTGGAAAGATCCTGGATCCAGAGGATGAAAGGCGCACCCCGCAATTCCATGGTGGACGCCAACATGCTGTAAAAAGCGAACAGAAAAGGCATCTGGACCAGCAGCGGCAGGCAACCGGCCAGGGGATTGACCCCTTCAGCCTTGTAGAGCGCCATCACCTCTTCATTCATCTTGAGGCGCCGCGGATCGTCACGCTTCATGCGCTTGAATTTATCCTGGATGGCCTTGAGCTTAGGCTGGACGGCGCTCATCTTCTTCATCGAGGCCATCTGCTTGAAGCGGATCGGAAAGAGCACCACATTGATCAGAAACGTCAGGAAAATGATCGAAAACCCATAGTTGCCGATGAATCCATTCACCCATTTGAGGGCATAAACCAATGGCTTGACCATGAATCCTATGTATTGCCCATAATCGATCAGGTTCGGCAAGCTGTCATCGATGGCTACAAGTGTTTCACTGTCTTTGGGACCCACGAAGAAAATCGAGGACTGGCCGGGCGCCAACTGAACGTCCGACCGCAAAAGGCTCACCTCCTCTTGGCTGCCGTCCTGCAGCGTCCGGGTCGAATTCTCCGAGAAGGCCTTGAAACGCACAATGCCCGGGCTGATCAGGCCATAGGCGAAATAGTGGCTGTCGACTGCAACCCACTCAGGGCTTGTCCTCAGTGTGATCTCCTCCTCGTCCAGATCGCCGGGGTCATAAGCCGTCAGCCCTTCGGCAGTCCAGTGCACCACCCGCGGCGAGGCGAAATCACCGTAGTACCCTCCGTCCCAATCGTTGCCGATGCCTGCCCCCAAGGCCAGTGAATAGGGGCTGGGGCGGCCATCCACACGGACATCGGTTTCGATGCCGAGGTGGTAGCCCGTTTCGAAAAGCTCGATAGTCCGGTTGACTTGCAGGGATCCCCTTCGGTAGCGCATGGTCAGCCGCCGCCCCGCCCTGGAGACTGTCCCCTCATAGACGGCCTCCTTCAGCACTGCACCATGAATGCCGTCCAAACCCACTTCCAAAGGATGGGTGACCTCCTCGGCCAACCCTTGGGGAATGACCTCCAGCGCACCCTCGTCATCGCCGCTGTATTGGAGCAACCGTACGCTCCGAATCCCTCCGCGCACGTTGCTCCACACCAACTCCACGTCCGAGTTGCTGATGGTGAACTCCGCTGCTGTGGCCTGGGTGTCCTCGATTGTCGTCGCCTGTCGGCCAGGATCGGATGGAGGCAGGGAAATGGCTGGCTCGGAAAGCGGGGTTTCCGAGAGTGGATCAGAGGATTCCTCACTCGCGGTTTCAGGGAATGGAGCGGGAGGCTGGGATTGGGGGGCAAAGAAGAAATTAAAGCCGAAGAGAATGAGCATCGAAATGACGGCCACCAGCAATATCCGCCATTCCATCCCCGACTTGCTTGGATCCTCCAATGTATTCATCGCTGTAGTGACCTCTTCACCGACGACCGTTTCAGGGAACCGGGTCCACCCCTCCGGGATTCCAGGGATGGCAGCGCAATATCCTGCGCAACCCCAACCATGCACCCCTCAGAACTCCGTACTTGACAACGGCTTGGTGCATGTACTCCGAACAGGAGGGATGAAAACGGCAAGCAGAAGGGAGCAAAGGGGAGATCAGGCGCTGGTAAAGGCGGATCATCCCTGCCAGCGCGACCCTCATTGCGACTCCCTGTTCTGCCTCCAACTGCGGACTGCCCTGCTGAAGCTGTTGCGCAAATCCTGAAAAGCTGCTCGCGCCGCCAGTCGCTTTGCATTGACAACCAGATCAGCCGCTGGTTCCAAATCAGTCCAGTCCCGCCGGAATACCTCTCGGATCCTCCTCTTGATTCGGTTGCGGACAACGGGTCTGCCGATCTTGCGCGATACCGTGATGCCCAGTCGGCTGTGCGGCAACCTGTTTTCGCGGATGTAGAGGACAAAGAAGGGCGTATGGAATCGGTCTGCTTCCCTGTACGAGCGCAGGAACTGGCACCGCTTGCGGAGCCGCTGTTGCGACCGGAAGCAAGATTCATCAGGCACCCGCACCCAGCCTTTTGCGCCCCTTCGCCCGCCGCCTTTTGATGATCTGGCGACCGGCGGGAGTGCTCATCCTGGCCCGAAACCCGTGCTTTTTTGCCCGGCGGCGGTTATTCGGCTGAAACGTCCTTTTCATGATTCATCACCCCGATTTTCGGCAAAGCAACAAATCCTAGCAGGTTTCCCCCCTTTCGGGCAAGATCTTGCTGCCTCTTCGCTCCCCTCTCATTCGCACCGCCGCCCATACCCCTGGCGCAGTTTGGCTTGCTCGATGCGGAGCTCGTTTTCTTCATAGGTGAAGTCCTCGGCTGCGGCGTACGTTCCGCCTGGATAGTATCGTGAGCGGTACATTGGATGAGCCTCGCTGCGCAAATGAGGCAGCATTTGATGGGCTTGCCTCTGGCAGCGCTCGTGACGCAAGGCCGAGATGTCCACCGGACCCACCACAGTCTTCTCCCCATCCCCTGATGTGGCCTGGACGACAACTCGGCCCTCCGGATCGACGATCATGCTCCCGCCGGGCCAGGAAAAGGGTGGATAGTGTTTCAGGCGTGCGGCTTGGTTGGCAGCCACCACATAAGCCAGATTCTCAAGCGCTCGGCAGCGGTTGACAATCGTCCACCAATCGGTGGGCGGCGATGTGCCGAAAGGATCCATGTAGGCCGAAACCCGGATCAGCACCTCCGCCCCGTTGGCTGTCAGCTGGCGCAAGCACTCGGGAAAGAGCCAGTCGTAGCAGATCGCGGCACCAAGCTTGCCTATCTCCGTATCGGTCACCGGGAAAAGCTCCTCTTCGTAGTCCGGTATGTCATGCGGGCTGGTGTGCACCTCCCAGGGGATCCAGGGATAGACCTTCCTATATCGGGACATTATTCCATCGGGTCCGATTAAGCAGGTCGTATTGAAGAGAGCATTTGGGTATTTCCGGTCCACTTCCAGCATCGTCCCCGACTGGATATAGATACCGTGCTCCCTGGCCTTGCGATGCAGTTTGTCGGTGTGCTCGTTGGGGATCTCGATGCCGAGTTTGCTGCGAAGCTGCTTCAGGGTGTCGTAAGCAGGCGCTGCATGGGCGAATTCCGGGAAAACAAGCAAACGGACAGGCAGGAAAGGCCGGTAACCGATGACACACGAGTCGATGAGCTGAAGAATCCGCGATGTATTGCGCCTCATCTCTGCCCGATTCTTTGGATGCTCGAAATCGGTCTGGATCGCTGCGGCAAAATATCGGAGAGGATTGCTCATGAGATTCGCCGGTCCCTTTTCCCTTGCTGGGAGCGTCCCTTCTTCTTGCTCCCTATACGAGATTTTACTTTATATAAATCCTTCGTAGTAGCAGAATACCCTGTGGATTCTGTGGAAAGTTTGGCGGAAGCCGTCGCCGCACTGTATCTGCCTTGTCGAAGGCCTTGCACAAGGGCTGTAGCTGCACTGCCGGTGCCTGTGGGCAAAACACCGGCCTGATTGTTTCCACAGGGGTTGTGCGCGGAGTGCGCTGTGGATACGGTGGATAATCGGGCAGGATCCTTCAGGGCTGGGGGACTCCTTGTCAAAATCCCTGTGGGGGAATTGGTGGCGGCTTTGGATCAATAGCTTGAACCGCCGGAGGAGCGGACCTGCTGGACAATCTTGACTCCGGCGCTGGCCCCGATTCGGGTTGCCCCGGCTTCAAGCATCTTGCGGGTGGCTTCGGTGTCGCCGATACCGCCTGCGGCCTTGACGCCAAGTCCCGGACCCACCGTCCGACGCATCAAGGCCACATCGTCGACAGTGGCGCCGCCGGGTCCGAAACCGGTCGATGTCTTGACGAAATCAGATCGAGCTTCGCGAGCCAGGGTGCAGGCCTTGACTTTTTCTTCATCGCTCAGGTAGGCAGCTTCTATGATGACCTTGCAAATAGCACCCGACTCGTGGCAGGCCTGGGCGACTCCCTGGATGTCCTGCAGGACGAGTTCGTCCATCCCTCCTTTGAGTGCGCCGACATTGATCACCATGTCGATTTCCCCGGCGCCGTCGAAGATGCAGCGCCGTGCCTCGTAGGCCTTGACATCCGGAGTGTTGGCACCCAAGGGGAATCCGACTACGCTGCACACAGCCACCTGCGATCCCCGCACTGCACGAGCTGCCGCCGCGACATAGGCCGGATTCACGCAAACGGAAGCAAAGTTGTACTGCACGGCCTCTTGGCAAAGTTGTTCAATGTCCTGCCGCGTGGCGACAGGTTTGAGGAGGGTGTGATCGATGTAACGGGCCAAATCGCCGGAGTCGGGAGGGCGGTCGGCATGGAGTCCGAAGCGCTCCACGCCGCACTCGATGAAAAACCGCACCGTATCGGCATCGCGTTCGATGCACACGGCTCGGCAGGCCAGTTGCTGAGCGCCGTCCTGCCCGCTGCTCAACCGTTGGAAAATCTGTTCCGTGATCTGGTTGATCAGCTCCTCTTTTTGCCTTTGCAAGATCGGTTCTCCCCGGCGATGAGCAATGAATGAAAAGATCATGTTGGCGGAGGTACATGGGAATCGAACCCACCAGCCACGGCTCTCGACGCAGCTCGACTGGTTTTGAAGACCAGGCCCGTCACCAGACGGGACGTACCTCCCCGGCGGAGCGATTATAGCACCTGCATGCCCCAGGGCCGGGTTAGCGGAAAAGATCGTTCTCAGGGGCGCGAAGCAGGGCTTTTCCGCTGGATTGGGCAGGCTCGAAACGAAAGCCGCGGATCACAACCGCCGGAATGCCTTCCGCCTTACCCATGACCAGTCCGGCTGCTGCTGCAAGTTCGTCGCCGACAGCCGGCAAAGTTGCTGTCAAGTTCCTTCCCTGGCGATCCGGCTGGCCCCGCAAGTCGAGCAAAGGCCGCAGGCCGGCTACCCCCAAAGCCACAGCGACCAGCCCTTCCCTCCATGGCCGACCAAAACTGTCGCTGACAATGCAGGCTATTTTTTTGCCGCAGGACTCGAGGATGGATCTTTGTATCTGCCGAGCCGATTCATCGGGATCCAGGGGCAGCAAGACGGCTGTCCCCTCCTCGGTGTTGGATTGGTCGACACCGCAGTTGGCGCACACAAAACCGTGGAGGGTTTCTCCAATCAAGATGCCCTTTTCCATGCGGACGATCCTGTGCGCCTGTTGCAGGACAACTTCCACGAAACGGGGATCCTTGCCGTAGCGTTGTGCCCAGCGCCGTGCCAGCCCGGACGGTTTGATTTCGTCGAGATGGACGATCCTTCCTTCGGCTTTGGAGACCGCTTTTTGAGCCACAACCAAGATATCGCCGTTTTGCCAATTCTGCCCAATGGATTGCAGGCTCCGGGTGATCAGCTCGGTCAGCGGGTCTCCCGGCTGGACTTCGCGTTGGACGGCGATCCCTCTGATCGTCATTTCGCACATGATGCCTGCCTTTCGAGCCGTGCCGCCAATTTCATCTCTTCAAGCGCCCGCAAGGTATGCCCTTCAGCGGGCTGCTGCAGGAAGGCGAGGATGTCGTCGGGAGTATCCAGATCGAGCGCCAGCCGAAAATGCTCCACCACACAGGCAAAAAGCCCTGCTTGTCGTGCCGCCCGAAGGTGAAGCTGCAAGCTTGCAGGGCCGAAGCGGCAGGTGAAGGCAGTGGCAGGGTTTCGCAGCAACGCGTTGGTGCCGGATCCGTCCCGCGACGGGACAAGGAGAGTGCTTGCAGGTTGATCCGCCTCCAGGAGCCGGTCGATGTCTTGGCTGCGCAGCCAGGGGAGATCGACCGGCAGGCGCAGTACGGCCTCGAAGCCTCGTCGGCTCAGGATCGCACAGGCTTGGTCGACCGAGCAGCTTTCCGACTCTTGGGCGCTTTCGGCCAGCGCCATCCAACCCTCATGGCGTGCCCTCTCTAGAATCCGCTCTTCAGAGCTGACCACAGCAATGCAGTCCGCCTTGCGGCAGCCTTTCATGGCTTGGGCGGTGTCCAAGAAGAGAGCCCACATCAATTGGCGGCGCTCGTGAGGGGAAAGAAGCTTTGATAGGCGTGATTTGGCCTGCGAAAATGCCTTGACCGGAAGCAGGAGCGCCCTGCCGACGGTTCGATTCCCCGTTCGGACGGATGAGGGACTCAAAGCTGCTCCAATATGAAATCAGCCAATCGATCTTTGTCCTCTTCGCTCTTCATGACTGTTGCGGTGGACCAGGCGTCCATCCCCAGGTCTTCAATGCGGGACGCCAATGCCGCGTCGCTTCGGTCCAGGACCAGACAATCCACAAAACCGCGGTACATTGCGGCCACACCGGCAGCCGACACTTCATAGCCCAATTCCCGCATCATTTTGGCCGACGGCCCCTTGAGGCTGTCGTTGGCGACGATGGGGCTGACAGCGATCACCGTTGCCTTGCATTTTGCCAACAATTCCCTCATCCCCGCCACGGCCAAAATGGGTCCGATGCTGATCAGGGGATTGCTGGGGCATACAATCACTGCCCGAGCCTGCTGCACGGAATCCGGGATTTCCGGCGTCAAGCGCGCTTTAACGGCTGCACTCAGATCGACTTCCTTGACGACGAGCTTGGCCTTTTCCCGCACCAGGTACTCCTGCAGGTGCAATCGTCCTCGATCGGTCACCAGGAAAGTCGGGGCATGCGAATCGCTCATCGGCAACAGACGCTGCCGCACGCCCCAGGCTGCGCAGATTCGGCGGGTGACTTCGCTCAAGCGGACACCCTTGCCGAGCAGCCAGCTGCGAAAGATGTGAGTCGCCAAATCCCTGTCCCCCAGCTGGAACCAATCCTCGCCCCCCAGCCGCCGAATCTCTTTCAGGCAACGGAAGGAGTCGTTGCGCAGCCCCCAGCCGGTCGCCGGGTTGCAATGGCCTGAGAGCGTGTAGGTGATGGTGTCCAGGTCAGGGCAAATTCGAAGCCCGAAGAGTTCGATGTCATCTCCCGTATTCCCCAAGATGGTGAGTTGGTCGGCCGGCAGTCGTCGAGCCAGTCCTGCAAGGAGCTTCGATCCGCCAATCCCGCCCGCCAGCGCCACAATCATCACGGCTGATTAGAGCAGAGCTGTTTGCCGGAGCACAAGGTCCAACGAATCAGGCGTCCGATTGCCGGTTGACCGAGTGCAAGGGGAAGGTACACTTTGAGGGGAATGAAGATCATCGCCAATCCGGTGGCGGGGCACGGCCAGGGGAAGCGCTGGATCAAACGGCTCCATCGTCACCTGCGGGACAAGCCGATTCAATATGAGTTGCTGAAGACCCGCAGCCCGGGGGACGCGACCCGGCTGGCCCGCGATCTTGCCCAAGCGGGTGAGCAGCGGATCATCGTCATGGGCGGAGACGGGACCATCTCCGAAGTGGCCTCCGCACTTTTCGAAACGGAAGTGGAGCTCGGGCTGATTCCGGTTGGCACCGGAAACGATTTGGCCCGCAGCCTGCGGGTCCCCTTCAATGACCTGGAGGCTGCACTCGAAGTGCTCCGCAAAGGCCGAATCCGACGTATCGACGCGGGCCGCGAGCGTGACCGAAGCTTTTTGCTCATGGCCGCAGTCGGCTATCCCTCCCTGGTGGCGGAAGAGGCCAACAGAATGAGGCGGCTCAAAGGCAGCGCCGCATTCTTCACGGCTGTTTACAAGGCCTTGCGCCGCCTGCGGGTTTTGAAGATTCGGATGGTTCTGGACGGCCAAGCCCGGCATTTGGAATGCACCTCGGTCATGATCCAAAATACTCCCTATTGCGGAGGGGGGCAGCTCATGGCGCCGCAAGCTTCGATGGAAGACGGCTTATTGGATGTTGTGGTCATAGGCCCCGTGGGCAAGCTCAGCCTGATGGCCCACTTTCCGAAGGTCTATCGCGGAACCCATGTCGGGCATCCGGCATTCAAGGCTTTTCAGGCCCGAACGGTCGAGATTCAATCCGAAACTCCGTTGCGCAAAATGTTCGACGGAGACCTGTGCGGGACGACTCCTGTCGAGGCGAAATCGATTCCGGGTGCCTTGAGCGTCGTGGTTCGTTAGAATAAGTGGCTGCTCGATGTTCAACCGCCCGTCGACAGGGTCGGCGAAGTGAAAAAATGGGCTCAATTTCAGAGTTTTTCGACGGCAAGACAATCCTGATCACGGGGTCCACAGGGTTTTTTGGCCAGCCCTTGGTGGAGAAGATTCTTTGGGCATCTCCCCAGGTACACCGCATCTACCTGCTCATCCGGCCTAAAAAGCTCCTCCACGGCATAGTTCTGACCCCGCAGGAACGCATCGAGAAAGAGCTCTTCCAGTCCACCGCCTTCGACCGTCTCTACAGCCGCTACGGCGATAAGATCCGGGCCTTTCTGGAAGAGAAGCTGGTGGCCGTGGCCGGTGATCTCGCCCATGACGACCTGGGGCTGGATCCTCAAGACAAAGCCGTCCTGCAGAAGGATCTGGATCTAGTCATCAACAGTGCGGCAGTGGTGTCGTTTGACGCTCCAGTCGATGAGGCCCTGGAGATGAATGTGTTCGGCGCTCAGCGGCTGGCGCGCTTTGCACGCCGTTGCGAGAAGGCCGTCCTGTGTCATGTTTCGACCGCCTACGTCTGCGGCGCCACCAACGCTGAGATCCCCGAGACCTTCCACCACTCCGCCTATGATTCGGCCAAGCCTTTCCCCCTGAGGGGTTTCAGGAATATCGACGACGACATCCAGCGCATCCGCGAGATTGCTGAACGGGTCCGACAAGCATCGGTTTCAGATGAAGTTGACCGCGAGCTGAAGCGCGCCTTGCTGCCAGGCAAGAAGCCCCGCCGGGCGACCCGCAACCGCCGTCGCCGCGATGTGCTGGAAAGGCTGCGCCGCCAGTGGCTGCGCGAGCACCTCATCGAAGAAGGGATGAAATGGGCCCGCAAGAGGGGCTGGAACGACACCTACACCTACACCAAAGCCCTGGGAGAGCAACTGGTCCGGCGGGAAGTGGGCGACATGCCCACCGTGATCATGCGCCCCTCCGTGATCGAAAGCAGCCTTTCCGAGCCCAGCCCGGGTTGGCTGGACGGGCTGCGCATGGCCGATCCGCTCATTGTGGCGATTGGCAAGGGGAGGCTCAAGAGGCTGCCCCTCAATCCGGACGTGGTGCTCGACCTGGTGCCTGTGGACGTGGTGGTCAACGCCACTTTGGCAGCCATCCCGAAATGCGCTGACGAGGGGGGGCTGACCATTTATCAGGTGGCCACCGGCTCTCAAAACAAGGTCACGCTCGATGATTTGGCGGACTTGATCTATGACTACTTCGAGCGCAATCCGATGCTCGACCGGGTCGGCGATCCGATCCGGCTGCGCCGCATGCGCTTCCAGACACCCAAGCAATTCCGCCGCCGCCACAAGCTGCGCAACGCATCGCTGGAATCGGCTGAAAAGACTCTGGGGCG
The DNA here is from genome assembly GCA_028277865.1 of Acidobacteriota bacterium. Taxonomy (GTDB): domain Bacteria; phylum Acidobacteriota; class UBA6911; order RPQK01; family DATIPO01; genus JANQFM01. Next base: position 3,253 of record JANQFM010000334.1, on the reverse strand, counting down.
CTTCCCCCGCTCGGATGTGACGCAGAAAATGAAGCGCAAGATATCGTCCCGAAGGGTGGCTGCCGAAAAGCTCTACTACTACGGCGAAATCTATGAGCCCTACCTCAATCTGGACTGCCGCTTCCAAGTTGACAACACCATGAGACTGCACGCGTCGCTGGATGAAAAAGAGCAGCGGCTCTTCAACTTCGACGTGACGCGGATCAACTGGCGCTACTACATTCAAAACGTCCACATACCGGGGGTCAAGAAGTACATCCTCAAGATGGAAGGCGCCGGGACCTTGGAGGTGGCCGATCCCAAGCAGTTGGAACCGCTGCCCGAACCCACCATCCCTCACCTGCTGGCCCGGGCGGCCGAACGCTTTCCCCAACAGGTGGCCTTGCAGATTCGCCGCGCCGAAGGCTGGCAGCGAGTCCTCTACAAGGAACTTCATGAATCCTCCCTCAAGATCGGGAGGCGCTTCCAGGAGTGGGGATTCCGCAAGGGGGATCGGGTGGTTATCTATTCGGAGAACCAACCCCAGTGGGCCCTGGCCTACATGGGCGCCGTTCAGGCTGGTTTGGTGGCAGTCCCCATCGATGCCCAGACCTGGCACCGTGAAGCTTGGTCGGTGGCGCGGTTCACCGGAGCACGGGCCATCCTGGCTTCAGAGTACTGCTTGAAGCGCCTTCGCAAAGGAGGCATGGACTCCAACGAGGCGGCCGAAAACCCGATCAAGCTGATCAACATCGACCGCCGGTGCCTTCCCTTCGAGATCGAGGACTTTCCGCGCAGCACCAAGCTGCAGCCTGATCCCGAGGCTGGCAACGGCGAAATCGAAGTCCGGCCTGATGATCTGGCCTCGATCATATTCACCAGCGGAACATTCGCCAACCCGCGCGGCGCAGTTCATACCCACTCCAACTTCATCAACAACCTGATCGGCGTCAATCACTACCTTCCCATCCACGAGGACGATCAGCTTCTCTCCGTCCTGCCCCTTTACCATGCCCTTGCCTTCACTTGCGGGCTGCTGATGCCCATCTTCGGCGGTGCCACGGTCACCTACGAAAACTCCCTCAAGCCGCGTGTTTTTCTGGAAACCATGCGAGAAACCGGCACCACCTGCCTGCTGGGCGTGCCCACCTTGTTGGCCATGCTCCGGGACGACGTCGAGCGCCGCGTGCTGAGGACCAGCAAGTCCAAGGTCAAGTCCAACATCGTGGCCACCTCAAAGCAGCTCAGCCGTTCCGTCGAGCGCCGCTTTGGCGCCAACATCGGCAAGGCTCTCTTCGCCAAAATTCATCAGGAATTCGGCGGCAAGGTGCGCTTGGTTGTCAGTGGCGGCTCCGCATTGGGCGGGGAGCTTTACGACGACTACAACGCCTTGGGGTTTTCCATATACGAAGGCTATGGGCTCACCGAGACAGCGCCCGTCCTGACGGTCAGCCCCCTCAACCGCAGCCGACGCAATTCGGCAGGCAAACCGCTGCCGGGCATAGAGCTGAGGCTCTTTCATCCCGATGAAGAGGGCGTGGGCGAGATCATTGTCCAGACCCCCAGCCTGATGCAGGGCTACTACAAGAACCCCCAAGCGACTCAAAAGGTGGTCCGCGACCAATGGTTTCATACCGGCGACCTGGGTTGGGTGGATGCCGACGGGTACGTCTACATCACCGGACGCGCCAAGGACGTCATCGTCACCGGTGCGGGCAAGAATGTCTATCCCATCGATCTGGAGGCCATCTATAAAGAGCTGCCGGTGGTGCGGGACATCTGCGTGGCGGGCGTCAAAAGCGGCCTCACCGAAGAGGTTCACGCCGTCATCGTCCCCGAAGAGGGCGTCGATGAAGCCAAATTGCGCCGCACCATCCAGAGGCTTTCCCGCCAACTGCCCAGTTATCATCGCCTGCAGGCCATTCATCTGTCTTCCGGACCCTTTCCTCGGGATGAAAACGATCGTCTAGTACGCCCGCAAGTCCGGGAATGGCTTGCCAAGAAGTTGGAGGGCCGGGCACAGCGCGACGGCGCAGCAGCCTCCGAATCCCAGCGCGAGTCCGCATTGCTGGAGGAATTGAGTCGCCTTTCCGGCTTGCCCAGCGAAGAGATCAGAGCGGAAAGCGACCTCTATACCGACTTGGGCCTGGATTCGCTGAATGCCATTGAGCTTCTTCTCTTTTTGGAGAACCACTATGGTCTGAGCCTTGCCGACCGTCGGGCTGCCTTGATGCACACGGTGGGCGAATTGCTGGAGGAGTTGGAAAGGCAGGAGTCAGGCAAGGGCGCCTCGCCAAGAAGCCGGAGCCGCACAGTCCGCTCATCGCTTCCCCTGGAGCAGCGGCCCGTGTCCGACCGCATGTGCCTGGGCATAACCATTTCCGGCTTGCGCATGTTCTACCGCCACTACATGGACCTTCAGCTGCACGGCGCTGAGGTCCTTTCACGCCACAAGCCTTTCATCATTGCGGCCAACCACTCCAGCCATCTGGATTTTGGGGCCATTTTGGCCGCCTTCCGCTCGGCGACCGATTCCCGGCAGGCCAAGCAGTTGCACATCGTAGGCGCACGGGATTATTTCTTCAACTCGCCGGTCAAGAGCTGGTTTTACAGCAGCTTCCTCAACATCGTCCCCATCGAGAGGGAAGAGACCTCCTTGGGCGGCCTGCGCATGGTCCGCTCCATCCTCTCCACCGGGGAGCCCGTGCTCATCTTCCCTGAAGGGACGCGCAGCCTCAGCGGGCGCCTGCAGAGCTTCAAGCCGGGCCTGGGTTTGATGGCCCTGGAGCTGGACGTCCCCATCATTCCCGCCTACATCCACGGTACTTTCCAGTCCATGCCCAAAGGAAAGCACTTTCCGCGGCGTGGGCGGGTGGACATCTATTTCGGTCAGCCGATATTGATGAATCCCTACCGCGGCAACGGAACCCGCCGCTTCAACGACGTTTACCGCCAAATCGCTGCGGATGTGCAGCAAGCGGTCTCTCACTTGGCCAAGGAAGCCGCCGCCTAGTCCCAGAATAAGCGGATCCAGAGCAGATCTCGCGCAAAGCCGCAAAGAACGCAAAGTGGAGAAACAGGGGCTGTGCAGAGACCGCGTTGAGGCTGCTGGCTCGCGGCCTAGCCCTAGCGAGTTCTCGTCCACTAATTGGGTTTTCGAGCTTGGGGATGACTCGGAGTACAGTTCTCTTTCATTTTCGTACCCTACAGTCAATCGAAGGGTGCCCATTGAATTTAAAGATTTCCACAGGGCCGATCCCGCAAGCGCCTTGAA
>JANQFM010000329.1 GCA_028277865.1 Acidobacteriota bacterium | reverse complement strand
TGCTTGAGGTGGCGGCGTAGACGGGAGGGAGAAACCGCAGAGGGCGCAGAGAGGGGACGCAGAGGGCGCTGAGAAGATCTTCTCTCCGCTCTCTGCGTTCTGCCTCTGCGTTCTCTGCGGTTTCTCCCTTCTCCTCTTCGGCTTACATAGGCAACGAGCCGCCCATCCCGAACCGCCGTCACCGCCTCAGCCACCCCAGGGCAACGCAACAAAGCCGCTTCGATCTCGCCCAGCTCGACCCGAAAGCCCCTCAGCTTGACCTGGTGATCGGAACGCCCCAAAAAATCCAGTTGCCCGTCGGGCAGCCAGCGAACCCGGTCCCCCGTCCGGTAAAGCCGCTCCCCTCGGGCGTAGGGGTGAGGCACAAAACGTTCAGCCGTCAGCCCTGGTTGATTCAGGTAGCCCCGCGCCAGTCCCGCGCCCCCGATGAAAAGCTCGCCGGGCAGCCCCAAGGGCAGGGCACGCCACTGCCTGTCCAGCACCCAGGCCGTCGTGTTGGCGATGGGCGGGCCGATGGGGACCGGGTCGGCAACCTCGCAGTCTCTCTTCATGACATGGCAGCAGCTGAAAGTGGTCCCCTCGGTGGGACCGTAGCCGTTGACCACCCGACCGGCGCCCGCCCGCAGCACTTGGCGGCAGCCGGAAGCCGACAGCACGTCCCCGCCTGCCAGCAACTGGCAGACTCCCGCCAATGCCGCACAGTCCTGTTCGGCCATGAGATGAAACAGCGGCGCCGTCAGCCAGAGCGTCGTTACACCGTGAGCCCGGATGGCGCGGCCCAAAGCCTCCAGGCTGGGCCGCCGATCGGGGAAGACAGCCAGCCGGGCGCCATGCAAGAGGCTTCCCCATAGTTCGAAGGTGGAAGCGTCGAAGGAAACCGGCGCGAGCAGCAGGCCCGCCTCATTCGGGTCCAACTCGGCGTAGTCCGCCCCGTGTACCAGCCGCAGCACTCCCCGGTGCACGACGGCCACTCCTTTGGGGTGCCCGGTCGAGCCCGAGGTATAGGTCACATAGGCCAGGTTGGCTGAATCAGTCGGCGCCCCGGCTGGCTCCTCTGCCGGCCATTCCTGTTCCTGGTCCAGGGCCACGGCGAATGCTTGCGAGGGCAGTCGGCCCGACAGCATCGAGTGGGTCAGCAGCAGCGGAGCTCCGCCGTCCTCGATCATGAAGGACAGACGTTGCAGGGGATAGGCCGGGTCTAGCGGAAGGTAGGCGCCGCCCGACTTGAGGATGCCGACCAGAGCTTCGACCAGCAGCGACGAGCGGCCCAAGCAGACGCCCACCAGCACGTCCGGCCCCACTCCCAGCCCTTTCAGCCAACTGGCCAGGCGACCCGAGCGTCGTTCCAGTTCGCCGTAGCTGAGCTGTGCCGTGCCGTCGTCCAGGGCCACGCAATCAGGCGAGCGGCGGGACTGGGCCTCAAGCTGACCGTGGATGCCGCCTGCTTCCGGAAACAAAGCGGCCGTGTCGTTCCATTCCGCAAAAAGCTGATGCTTCTGGGCCTCTCCCAGCAGGTCCATGTTGCCCAACTTTTCGGGGCTGTCTGCAAACCCCCGCAGGACGTTGGACAGATGGCCCAGCATCCTTTGCAGTGCAGCGCCCTGGTAGCGACGGCCATCCGCCCGGGCCTGCAACGCCAGCATCCCTTCGGCTTCGAAGGCCAGCAGGGTCAGCCCGAAGTGGGGCTGCTCGGCGCTGGGTGAAATTCGAATGGAGAGGTCGGACGCATCCCCGCCTCCAGCCGATTCGGGCAATGGGTAGTTTTCCACCACCAGCAGGCTCTCGAAAAGTGGCTGTCCCGAGGGAATCCCGCTGCAGCGCTGCGCCTCGGCAAGCGGCGTGTACTCGAAGCGGCGCATCTCGAAGCTCAGCCGGTGCAGCGACTGCAGCCAAACGCCCAACCGCTCTTCCGCGATGAGTCGGACCCGCAAAGGAAGGGTGTTGACGAACATCCCCACCATCGACTCGACGCCTTCCAGCCCTGCTGCCGTGCGGCCCGAGACGGTGACCCCGAATACGACATCCGGCCGCCCGCTGTAACGGCTGACAAGAACAGCCCAGGCACCCTGCAGGAGCGTGCTCAGTGTGATCCGCAGCCGCCGCGCCAGATCGCGAAGCGCCTCGAGGTTGGATCCCGCCAAGTGCATCTCCCGTTCCACGCATCTTGGCCCGGATTCCTCGGGGCGAGCCAGCCCCAAAGGTGTCGCCTCGTCGAATCCGTTGAGCACCTTCTTCCAGAAGGCCTGCCCAGGGGCGGGATCCTGTCGGGCAAGCCAGGCCGCATACTCGCGAAAGGGCGTCGTCGGGGCCAGTCCTTCCGGATCGCCCCTGGAGCGGTAGAGCAGCAGGACGTCCTGCAAAACCCTTGGGACTGACCAGCCGTCCAGCAACAGGTGATGAAAGCTCCAAACGAAGTGGTGCTCTCGGTCCCCGAGCCGGATCAGCGCCAGCCTCATCAATGGTGCCCGCTTCAATTCGAAGCCCTGCCGCGACTCCTCCTGCAACCAATCCTGCAGGCGGCTTTCCCGCTGGTCGGCCTCCAGGCCGCGCCAGTCCGACTCTTGCCAATGAAGCTCGACCTGCCTGCGAATACATTGCAGAGGTTGTTCCAGCCGTTCCCAGTAAAAGGCCGCCCGCAGGATGCCGTGGCGGCGCACTGCTGCCCGCCAGGCCTGACGGAATGCACTTTGATCCAGGGATCCGCCAATGCGCATGGATGTCTGAACCACGTATTCGTCGGGCTTGCTCAGGCTGCGCCAAAGCATGGCCTGCTGCATGGGCGTTAGGGGGTAGACGTCTTCAGCTTCAACCAGCGGCCCCAGCGCCGCCTCGAGTTCCCGATCCGTCAGGCCTGTCAGGGGGAATCTCGGTTGGAGAATGCCCTGGACAGGCGCCAACAGGCTGCGCAGAGCTTCCCCGAAAGCGTCCGAGAGCTGCTGCAGTGTCTCGCGGCGATGCAGGTTGCGGCTGTAAGTCCAGGTGGCTTGCAAGCGGCCTTGCGAAACCTGTGCAGTCACATCCAGCAAGTGGCGACGCTGCGCCAAGGGGCTGCGCTCGGGGCCGGGAGATTCGCCGCAGGGACGCAAGAGAGGCTGTTCCGGCAAAGCTTGGTCGAGCTGCCCCAGATAGTTGAAGCTGAGCTGCGCTTGTGCAAGGCCTTGCAGACGGGCTGCCGGCTGCTCGTCCTCGCCCAGCCAGCGAAGCAGCCCGTACCCCAGGCCACCGTGCTGAATGTTCCCCAGGGCTTCGCGCACGGCCTGCAAAGCCTGCTGCGGCGTGCCGTTTGCAGTCGTCTGCACCGTCAAAGGGTAGATCGAGGTGAACCAGCCGACCGTGCCTGACACGTCCAAGTCGTCGAACAGCCCTTCGCGGCCGTGCCCTTCCAGGTCGATCAACACGGTGCCGTCGCCGGCCCATTGCCACAAGGCGATGCACAAGGCGGTCAGCAGCAACTCTTCCAGTCCGTTTCCGCTCGAAGCCAGCTTGAGCAAGGCACGGGTCTCCGAGCGGCTCAGCAGTACGGAAACGCTGCGGGTCGACCCTTCGCTGTTGAGAACCGGA
>JANQFM010000322.1 GCA_028277865.1 Acidobacteriota bacterium | reverse complement strand
CTAGGGCCGCCTAGGCCCGCAAGAAGTTCACAAAACTGTCAAGAAGCGATCCGCCTCCCTAAACCGGCCCCGGAGGGGCCTCGGATATTAGCCGGTGGTGAAGCCGTCTGCGGCGAAGCCACCGGAATTGCCGCACCCTCATTGCGCGCCCCGGCAGGGGCACCGGACTAGCCCGATAGCATCGGGCTTCCGCGGCGCTGCTCCCAGCACCCTTCCAGGGCGCCAGAGGATTCTTGGGGCGCTCTCCGGTGGCTGCGCCGCCCGAGGCGGCTGACCACCGGCTAATATCCAACGCCCTTCCAGGGCCAACCGCCCGCAACAGACATCATATCAACGATTTGGCGCAATCCGGACGAGGGCTAGCCGGGTGCGAGTCGGGAAACCGGAGACCGGAGACCGGCAGAATGCAGGCGGGGAAAGTCAATGCAGTCGGGGGCTTGAGGCTTCACAGCCGTTCCAGGCTTGGCTGTCACGGATACCGGAACCCTCTTTGCGGTTTCCGGTTTCCGGCCTCCTGGTCGATTCGGGAGCAAAAAACCCGAAATCCTGTGAAACAGCTCGCCCTTACCTCTTCTTGGGCACGATGAGCCAGAGGATGACGTAGGGGATGAAGCCGGGCAGGCCGCCGGGGATCAATAGGATCAGGAAGAGGATCCGCAACCAGATGGGATTGATGCCGTAAAATGCTGCCAGGCCGCCGCAGACACCGGCAACGATCCCGTCCTGCCTGCGGAGCTTGTGGTTTTCAGCTGTTGTGGTCGTCATATCACCCATGCATTACGGGACGATGCCATTCAATGTTCATCCGACTTCAGAGCCACTTGAAAATGACCGTTTTGCTCGTCTTGTCTGCTTCGACTCACGATGACGAAGTGTCTTGATTTCTCTGATCAGACTGGAAACTGTTGGCCCAAAGTGATATTTTCTGGCAGGATCTTTACAAGTTATTTCAACTGGATCGAGGTGTTCAATGAATAGAAAAGTCTTTGCCCTGGCTGCCTTGGTGTTTGCCCTGTGGCTGCCGCAGCTATGGGCCCAGCAAGTGCAAGTCGAGGAGTTGGTCCTCGAGAACGGCTTCAAGCTGTTGCTGGTTCCCCGCCAAGGGGATCCCAACGTGGCCGCAGGCTGGGTCGCCAAGGTGGGGTCGGCCAACGAACGGCCCGGCATCACAGGCATTTCCCACCTCTTCGAACACATGATGTTCAAAGGCACGCATACCATCGGCGCCAGCGATGTCGAAGAAAACTTGCGCGTCATGGAGCGCATGGACGAAGTCAAGTCCCAACTCTTCGAGGAAGAGCGGGAGTTGATCCGGCGCCTGCGCCTGGGGGAGATCAGCGACCTCAAGGATCCGGACAACCGGTCGCCGCGTCATCAAGAGCTGCTGGCGGAATTCGAGGAACTGACCAAAAAAGAGGCCGAACTGCTGGTCAAGAATGAATTCGACCGCATCTACACCCAAGGCGGCGGCAGCAGCATGAACGCCACCACCAACCAAGATTTCACGCTTTACTTCATCAATGTGCCCAGCAACAAGCTGGAGCTTTGGTTCTGGATGGAGTCCGACCGGCTGCTCAATCCGGTCTTTCGAGAGTTCTATGCCGAAAGGGACGTGGTCTACGAAGAAAGGCGCCTGCGTACGGACAGCACGCCTACAGGCAAGTTCAGGGAGCAGTTCGAGTCGATGTTCTGGACCTCTCATCCCTATGGCTGGCCGGTGGTGGGATGGCCCAGCGACCTGGACGGCATCACCCGCGAGGAGGCGCTCGATTACTATGCCCTCAACTATGCCCCCAACAACTTGGTGGCCTGCCTGGTGGGCGACTTCGAGATCGATCGAGCCAAGGAACTGGCCCAGCGCTACTTCATGCGCCTGCAACGCAGCAAACGCGATCCCGAACCGGTGCGTACCCGCGAAGTCGACCAGCAGGCGGAAAAGCGCATGGTTGCCTACGCCGAGACCAATCCGGAAGTGGAGATCCGCTACCACACGGTGGCCGCCGGGCACCTGGACGATCCGGCCCTGACCGTGACCGGGGCGCTTTTGAGCGGTCGGACCGGACGGCTGACCAAGTCGCTGGTGCTGGAGCAGGAAGTCGCCAATCGGGCTTCGGCCTTTCAAAGGGGGATGAAGTGGGCCGGCTATTTTGGATTGGGGGCCGTTGCCAAGCCAGGCCACGATCCCAAGGAAGTTGAAGAAGCCCTCTATGCCGAACTCGAGAAGCTCAAGAAAGAGCCGGTCGGCGAGCGGGAGCTGCAGAAGGTCAAAAACCGCTTCGCCGCCAACAACTTCCGCCGCATCGAAAACAACTTCTTCCTGATGATCCAGCTTTTGATCGCCGAGGCAAACGGGAGCTGGCAAAGCTTCAACGAGAATCCCAAAAGGGTACAGGCTGTGACGGCTGCCGACGTGCAAAGAGTTTCCCAAAAGTACTTCAAGCCCGAACAGCGGGCCGTGGCCCTTTACTACACCAAGGCTGCGGAAGGGCCGGAAGATCCATTGCTGGCCGGCCTCAGCCAGGAAGAAAAGAACATGGTCAACCAGATCAAGAGCCGAGTGGCCCAGATGCCGGCCGAAAGGGTTCAGATGATGCTTTCCAGCCTTGAAGCCCAGGGCGATTCCATGCCTGAGCCACAAAGAAAAATGGCGCCCATCATCAAGAAGATGCTTCAGGAACGGCTTGAAAAGCTCGGAAAAGAAGGAGGTCAGCAATGAACAGAACAACTGATCGGAGACCGGAAGCCGTGAACCGGAAACCGCAGGTGGGGATGCGGCCCAAGGGAAGCAAGGCAACCGGCACACCCTTCCAATCCGTTCTGCCGCCTTCCGGTTTCCGGTTTCCGGTTTCCTGGTTCGCCAGCCTTGCACTGGCTTTTTGCCTGCTCGTGTCGGGCGCGGGCTTGCTTGCTGCCGGGGAAGAGAGCAACGACAAGCAGATCCCCGCCCATCCCAAGGAAATCGCATACCCGGCCCTCGACTATCAGCCGCCTCAGGCCAAGGAGTACCGTCAGGTTCTCGACAACGGCGTGGTGGCTTTCATGGTGGAGGACCACAATCTGCCCCTGATCAACATCTCGTTGACCATCCGTTCAGGCGCCTACTTGGATCCGCAGGGCAAAGAGGGCTTGGCGCGCATGGTGGGGAGCGTTTTGCGTTCGGGAGGGACTTTGAAGTGGAGTGCCGAGGAATTCGACGAAGAGGCGGATTTTCTGGCCACCAACATCTTCAGCTTTGGGGGAAGCACCGCCAGCGGCGCCACCTTGAACACGCTGGCCGAAAACCTGGACCAGTCCTTGAAGATGTTCTTCGAGATGCTGCGGCGTCCGGCCTTCCAGGAGGATCGCGCCGAGCTTTACAAAAGCCAGCAGCTGCAGCAGATGGAACGCCGCAACGACCGGACCAGTTCCATCGAATCGCGCGAATGGGGCCGGCTGCTGCGCGGATCGGATCATTTCACCAATCGTCAGCCGACCAAGGCTTCCATCGAGTCGATCACTGCTGAGGACCTGAACGCCTTCCACCGCCAGTACTACCATCCCGGCAATTTCATCCTGGCCATTTCGGGCGACTTCGAAAGCGCCGACTTGAAGCAGAAGCTGGAAGCGGCTTTCAAGGACTGGCCTGCAGGCGAGAAATCGCCGCCGGTTCCTGATTTCGACCACACGCCGCAGCCAGGCCTTTATTTGGTCCACAAGCCGGATGTCAACCAGGGACGGATTTCGCTCGGGCACCTGGGAATTCGCCGCGGCAACCCGGACAGATTCGCCATCGACATGATGAATGACGTGCTGGGCGGCTCCGGATTCACCTCCCGCATCACCAACCGTGTCCGATCGGACGAAGGGTTGGCATACAGCGCCGGCTCGAGATTTACAGTCGGCCTGCACTACCCGGGGCAATTCCGGGCCTCTTTCCAGTCCAAGAGCTCCACTTGCGCCCAGGCGGCCCAGATCATCCTGGAGGAGATCGGACGCATTCGAAGCGAGAAGGTCAGCCAGGAAGAGCTGGACACCGTCAAGACGGCGACTATCGAGGTCTTCCCGCGCCGCTTTTCGTCGGCTGCGGCTGTGGCGGGCACCTTTGCCAATGACGAACTGACGGAGCGCGATCCCGACTATTGGCAGACCTACCGCGACAAGGTCCGTGCCGTCAGCATCGAAGACGTGCTGCGAGTGGCCCGGCAATACCTCGATCCCGACAAGCTGGTCATCTTGGCTGTCGGCAATGTGGATGACATGCAGGCGGGCCATCCCGACCGTCCGCAGTATTCGTTCAGCAAGCTGCCCGGCGGAAGCCGGCCAGCAACCATTCCGCTGCCGGATCCGATGACGATGAAATATCCGCAGCAGTGATTTCAAGGCCCGCGAATGGCGCGCTCAAGCTTGATCGCGCAAGCGCTGTCGCGTCATTCGCTGGGCTCTTTACAGGTTCGCCGTGGCCCAGCTTTTGATCGCCGCCCTTTTCATTCTGCCCTTTTCGCCAGTCCTCCAAGAAGACGAATCGCAGCAGGCCGTCCGGCTGGCCATCGCCAAGCGATATGACGAGGCCTTGGTTGTGCTGCACCGCCAACTGGCCCGCCAACCTGACGATGCACAGCTCAACTACCTGACCGGCCTCTGCTATTTTCACCTCAAGGACCTCAAGCGGTCTGTGCGCTTCCTGAAAGCCTCGCTGGCCGGCCGCCCCCGATTCCCCAATCCCTACCTCTGGCTGGCCCGTGCCTACCTGCTGCAGGAAGAGCCGGAAAAGGCCCGCCAAACCGTCTCACTTGGCCTCAACCGCTTCCCCCGCCACAAACCGCTGCTGGAACTGAAGGAGGAGTTGCAGAAGTCTCCAGGCATGTGACCTCCTTCTCGGCTGGCAAGTGAAAACACCCATTCACATTCCCTTCATAAAGACTCGCTAGACTATGCTGGTTGCGGATTTACGGAGGAGGGAAACGAATTGAAGCAGGAAAAAATCATCGTCATTGAAGACGAGGGCGACATATTGGAACTGATCGAATACAATCTCTTGCGTGAAGGCTACACGGTCCTGACCTCCAGAAACGGGGAGAAGGGTTTTCAGATGGTCCGGGAGCAAGCGCCGGACTTGGTGTTGCTGGACTTGATGCTTCCCGGGCTGGACGGAATCGAAGTGTGCCGTCGGCTCAAGTCTGACCCTGTGACGCGTTCCATCCGAGTCTTGATGGTCACCGCCAAAGGCGAGGAGAGCGAGGTTGTCTTGGGATTGGGTGTGGGCGCCGACGACTATGTCGTCAAGCCATTCAGCCCCAAGGTATTGATAGCGCGGGTGGACGCAGTGCTGCGCCGCGGCTCCCTCAAGGAGGGAGGCGGCAGAGGGGAGCGCATCGTCCAGCCCGGATTGGTGATCGATTCCGCCAGGCACGAGGTCCAAGTGGACGGACAGCCGGTTTCGCTTACCGCCACCGAGTTCCGGCTGCTCCATTTTCTGGCTTCCTATCCCGGGCGGGTCTTCAAGCGCGACCAGCTGCTCAACCGGGTGATCGGCGAGAATGCCTTTGTGCACGACCGCAATATCGACGTGCACATCCGGGCTATCCGCAAGAAGCTGGATCGCCACCGCAACCGGATCGAGACCATCCGGGGAGTGGGTTATCGTTTCATGGACGACAGGGGGTGATTCTTGAAGACCTCCCGATTTCTGTGGAAACTCTACGCCGCCTATGTGGTGCTGATTCTGCTCACGGCCTCGATCGTCGGCCTGCTGGCTTCTCAGCAAGTCAAAGTGGCCTATCGGCAGGACCGTGAAGAGCAGCTTCGCAAGGAAGCCGACCTGCTGCGCGACGAATCGCACTCCGCCCTGGCGGCCGGGCAAGATCCCTCAGTACAAGAGCGAGTCCAGCGGCTGGCCGACACGCTTGGAATTCGTCTGACCGTGATTCTGGAGGACGGCGCGGTGATCGCCGATTCCGAAAAGGATCCGGCCAGCATGGACAACCACAGAAACCGCCCCGAGGTCCAGCAGGCCGACAAGAATGGGTACGGCTCAGCCAGCCGCCACAGCGATACTGTCAACACCGACATGCTCTACGTGGCCTTGCCGGTCAATCAGTCAGGACGGCGCCTGGGCTACGTGCGGGCCTCGCTGCCCTTGACCGTGATCGAGGACCGCATGGCCCAGATGCAGACTGCTGTGGCCGTCGGAGTCTTTGTGGCTGCGGCGATAGCGCTGCTCGTCGGCTACCTCTTCGCACGCCACGTGACACGCCCTCTGGGCAAGATGACCGTTGCGGCCATGGCCATCGCCGAGGGAGAGTATCAGAGAAGGGTAGACCAGACCTCCAGCGACGAGATGGGGCAGCTGGCCCAGGCGTTCAATACCATGGCCAGCCAATTGGAGGAGCGCTTGCGCACCATCAACAAAGACCGCAAGGAGCTCTTGGCCATCCTAAGCGGCATGGTGGAAGGCGTGATCGCAGTGGACCGGGACCGTCGGGTGGTCCAGATGAACGCCGCTGCCGGCAAGATGCTTCAGCTGTCGCCTTCGCAGTGCATCGGGAAAAACATCGCCAAGGTGACTCGGGTCGAGCAAATCCGGGAATCCCTTTCCAGCACCCTGCTCAATGGAGCAGAGGCCCGAGGGGAAGTTCACCTGAACACCGGCAGCGACCAGCATCTGCAGACCCGCACTGCTCCCTTGCTGGACAGCGACGGCAACCTGGACGGGGCCGTGATCGTAATTCATGACGTGACCGAATTGCGCCGGCTGGAGGTCGTCCGGCGCGACTTTGTAGCCAATGTCTCCCACGAACTCAAGACGCCCATCACTGCGATACGAGGGTTGATCGAGACGGTCATCGACGATTCCGACATGGCGGGCAAGATCCGCAAAAAATTCCTGCGCAAGATCCGAAAGCAATCGCACCGCCTCTCCAACTTGGTCACCGATCTGCTCAACCTGTCCCGCCTGCAGTCCGAGGAAAGCGGCCTGCAAAGAAATGTTGTCGACCTGCGGGAGGCAGTGATCGAATCGGCCCGCGAACTGCTTGCCCTGGCCCACGAAAAGTCCCTGACCGTCCAACAGCAACTGCCCGAAGTTCCCATTTGCGTCTGGGGCGAGGTCGATGCTTTGCAGCAGGCCATCACCAACCTGCTCGACAACGCCATCAAATATACCCCTCAAGGGGGGAAGATCTGCCTCAGGGTCTTCAGCGGAAACCAGTTCGCCACCCTCGAAATAGAAGACACCGGCATCGGCATTCACCCCAAGCACCAGAAACGGATCTTCGAGCGATTTTACCGGGTCGACAAGGCCCGTTCGCGCGAGATGGGCGGCACGGGCCTAGGACTGGCAATTGTCAAGCATGTCTGCCTGTCGCTGGGCGGCAATGTCTCCGTCGAGAGCGCTGTCAGCAAGGGCAGCATCTTCCGAATGCAACTCCCCGTCGTAACCGACCCCCAAGCCGGTCAAGGCCAGCACAGCCTGCCGCTGAAGCCGCCTGACGAAGGGTGATTGGCTGGCGGTCAGGCAGGAGGATTGTCCAAGGTCCAAAGTCCAAGGTCCAAAGTCGCCAGAGTGTGCAAATCTCCTTTTGCTTGGACCTTGGACCTTGGACCTTGGACTTTGGACCGCCCCCCAACTGACAACTGACAACTGACAACTGACAACTGCATTGCTACAATCACGCCCCATGAGGAATTTTTGCAGCGTCTGGATTGCGGGCTTGATTCTGTTGCTGCCGCTGAGTGCTCAGCCTGAGCGTCCCGAACCCTTGGTCCTGATCAATGCCCGCATCATCGATGCGACCAGTACGGCTGCCTGGAAGGGCTCCGTGCCGGTCGCATCGATGATGCGGGCATTGATCAGGAAGTC
>JANQFM010000030.1 GCA_028277865.1 Acidobacteriota bacterium | reverse complement strand
CTCGACCGAGCTGAAGGAAACTTCCTCCACGCCGTTGAGGACAACGGCCCGAGTTTTCTTGCCATGACGCGAGATACGGATTGTAAAAGGCAGATCGCCTCCTGGCGACTTCAGGACAGCCCTCCAGCTCCCGGGCGCCAGCGCAGCTTCGTCTGAAGGGTTGCAGCCGAACGCAGCAGCCCAGCCCAGCAACAGGAGGGAAAGCAGTCGCTTTTCCGGGCCTGCAGCGGCCCGGCGCCCGCTCATTCCCTCTCCTTGGCTTTCAGCTCCTCTTCGATCATGGCTGAAATCTGGGCGGTGGTGGCGGCACCTCGCAGCGGGCGGCCATTGATGAACAGGGCCGGCGTGCCGCTGACGCCGACTTCCAGGCCTTGTTGAAGGTCTTCACTCACTTTTTCCGCCTGGGTGTTCGAATTAAGGCACTGCTCGAACTGCTCCATGTCGAGCCCGATGGCAGAGGCCTTGCTCGTCAGGTCCTCCGGCTTCAGGCTCATGGGCGCCTCGAAGAGGCTGGCGTGCATGTCCCAGAACTTGTCCTGGTCGTGAGCGCACAGCGAGGCTTCGGCGGCCTTTTGGGCTTGGGGATGAATGCTGTTGAGCGGGAACTGCAGGAAGACCCTCCGGATCCTGTCGCCGTACTGGTCCATCACTTCAACCATCGAATCGGTCAGCCGGGTGCAGTAGGGGCACTGGAAGTCGGAGAACTCGACCAGGGTCACAGAAGCCTCCGGGGCGCCCTTGACAGGCCTGTCCACGATGGCGATCTCGTAGCGCATGGGCTCCATCCGGTCATCGACCGTGTATTTTGCCTTCAGGGACTTGATAAAGGCGTCGCGCCGGCCGCCCTTGGCGCGTCCGCGCAGGAAGTCGACAATCTGTCCCCGCACCTCTTCCAAGGGCTTGCCGCCCAGACGGCCCTTGTTGATCTCGTAGATGCGCGAAATCTCCTCTGGCGCAGGCTCGTCCAGCTTTCCGTCGACTTCGGCCTCCAGCAGTTCCTCTTGGCTGACCCCTTGGGCTTCGGCCTCGGCCTTGATCAATTCTTCGGCGATGAGCTTGTCCAAGTTGCGGCGCAGGATGTCGTAACGGGTCTCTTTTTGCTTGGACTCAAATTCCAAGCGCTGCCGCTGCATCACCTTGAAGTCCTCTTTGGCTTGGTTGATCACCCGCCCTTCGGTCAATTCCACACCATTGACCACGGCCAGGACACGGGCGGGGTCATCTCCGCTGCTCTCCGAGGCAGCCTGCTGTGCCTCCGTACAGCCGATGACGACCCACAGCATCAATGCAAAAACGCTGAAACCGGGCCTGAAGGAATGCTGTATCCAATCCTTGAACGACATGCGCCTCACTCCTTTGCCTTTCGCCGGGACGGCCCGAAATCATGGAGTCCGTCCGATGCGAGCTGCATAATTCATTACCTTGACTTGGGATTCTAACCCAATTTTCAATCCTCTGTCTCTGTCCCCTTCTGCGTCTCTCCCAGCGCCTATGCACCTCTGCGTGAGCCCCCTACTAATCCAGGCCGATGTTGACCACCCATCGAAAAGCCCAGCGCCATTGGATCGAATAGCGCTCCATCTTGAGCAGCCTCAAGATTCCCTCCAGTTCGGATCGGCGGAATCCTTTGCGCACCGAAAGGGGGCCGTCATGGCGAACGGCCGGGGAGCGGGACAGCAGGCTTGTGAGCAGTCGAATACCCAGATAGGCCAAGCGATGCCGGTGCAGATCGTTGATGATCACAGCGCTGCGGCTGACCCGCGCCAAATCCCTGAGGATGGAGACGATTTCGGTTTGGTGGAAATGGTGCAGGAAGGCCGAGCAGATCGACAGGTCGAAGCACTTGTCGGGGAAAGGGAGGTGATGCACGTCGGCCTGAAGAATGAAGACTTCGGAAAAGTCCAGGCAGTCGCGATAAGCAACCCGGCAGGCATCCAGGTTGTTGTCCAGGGCCGTGACACAGACTTCAAAGCCGTGGGAACGGCTCCAGGCGGCCAATTGCTGAGGGATGTCGGCGCCTCCGCAGCCCACGTCCAGGACGTGGACGCGCCGGGGAATGCGGTGTCCGCCTTGCAGGTGCTGGATCCATCGGGCGGCTGCCCCCAGGCCGGCCCGCTGCCCTCCCAGCCATCGGTTCACCAGTCGAAGCTCGTCCAGCACGGCCTCCACTTCTTGGGGAGTCATGTTTTGGGGGAAGTCGATGATCTCTTTTTCCCGGCTGCGCACGGAGAAATCCATGTTTTTCTATGCTTTGGCACTTTGCGGCTTGGCACGGGACCGGAGCTCCCTCTGCAAGCCGATGGAAAAGATCATGATGCCCAGCTCCCGCTCGTCCTGGGCGTCTTGGGAGCGGAAAGTCCGGGAGCAGTGCAGTTCCACTTCGAAGATCCGGTCCTGCAATGAAGCGAAAGGGATCAGGTATCGGAGGCGGAATTCCTCTCCCTTCCCCACCCTGTGCTCACCAACCCAAAGGCCGTCCACATGCACCTCCAGATGGTTGGCATGGGGGCTGAAGCCGTGCAGGGCCAGGAAGGGGGCCGGGCAATTGCTTTGCAGGTAGCAGACGGCTCGCCGGCCTGTCCAACGAAATCCTCCATTGTCCCGTTCGTGCCAAAACCAACCCGCGCCCATCTGAGGGTTGAAGAGCCCTTTGTCGAAATCGATGCGGCTGCCGAAGTCGCGGACCGGTTCGCTCGAGGGCTGATGGAGGGCGTAGTGCCAATCCTTTTGCAGCTTGAGCCTCAGCTTGGGACGCATTTCGCGGTGCACCAAAAGGCCCAGGAATTCGGCGTGCAAGTGCCAGCCCAGGCCCATCAGAGCCAGCAAGCCGCGCAGCGGGAAGAGGCGCCGGTGGTCTTTCCTGTCCAGCCCCCAAGGCAGCTGGTGCAGAAAGGCCAGGCCGCTTTTGCGCAAGGCACGGCGCAGCTTTCTGGGACTCAACAGGGGCACCTCTGCAAAGGTATTGTGCTCCTTCAGGAAGCCGGGATTGCGCCAGCCGATATAGCGGTCACGCAAGAAGGCAGGCAGGTAATGGGGGAAGTAGAGTTCGGTGTGGCCATCGTAGGGCGCCCATGAGTTGGGCGTCGTGAACAAGGCCATGCCGGTGGGCTTGAGCACCCGCCGGACCTCCTTCAGGAACTGCACCTGCCAGGAAAAGCCTCCCACCAGGTGCTCGATCACGTCAAAGGCGAAGAGAAAGTCAAAAAAGCGGTCGGGAAAGGGCAGTTGCAGCCCGCTGCATTGAAGATAGTGCACACTCGGCGAGCGGGGGGCAAGGGCAAGGACATGGGCATGGAAGTCAGCGCCGACGTACAACCGGCAACGATCGCTGATCAACTCGCCCAAACCGCCTGTCCCGCACCCGATGTCCAGCACCCGCTTGCCCTCAAAGTCCAAGGGCACCAACGGTTGGAAGGTTTTCAGGAGTTGTGCGTTGCGCTGGCGGCTGCTCTGCCAGTATTCGGTCCAGCGCTGAAGGGAAGCCTGATCGTCCGGGCCGAATATGCCTCGGGCCGTTTCCTCGATCGAGGCTCGGCGCAATGCACCGCCTGCATCGATCTCACCAGCTGCTCTGTCTTCGATCCGCCCCATTGCCACGGTCGCGTCTCCGGGAATCGATTCCGGGTTCCCCGAGATTGTACTGTTTCAGCGAACGCCTTCGAAAAGGTCACCGCAAGGACGATGACTCAATGCAGGCCCCCAGGCTTGGCGGAACAGCTCGACCGAGAGGATCTCGTCCAGGGTGGGCCTCTCCAAAAAGTAGCGTCGGATGGAGTGCATCTGGCTGCGGTGGCACTGCAAGGCCTGCTTCTTGATTGCAGAAAAGGGGCGGATGTCGATCTGGAAGTCCACTCCGGGATATCCATCCCAGGGTGGCTTGGCTTGCAGGTCCCAGACGCCTGTCGGAGGCGTCCAAAGCAGTCGCTGCACCTGGTGGGGCGGCTCGGATGGGGGAGAAAAGCGCGGGTCGGCGGCAGCCGCCACAGCATCGGAGGCGAAGCGGCTGACGGCAATGTGGTCGGGGTGCAGGTTCAAGCCTTGAGGGTCGAAGGTGGCCACCACCTCGGGGCGGTAGCGGCGGATCAGATCCACCAAGCGGCTCCGGACCTCCTCCATCGGCGCCTCCGACAGCTTCTGGTCTCGGTAGCCGAGCAGGTGCAGGTCTTCGATTCCCAGCAGGCTGCAAGCCTCGTTCAACTCCTGCCGACGGACCTGGGGCAGTTCCTCCGCAGTGCAAAAGGGCGGATCCCCGCACCTGCCCGCCTGGCCCAGCGTAGCAGTCACCAAGACGCTGCGCACTCCCCGCCGAGCATAGAGGCAGGCAGCGCCCGCCACCAGAAAGCTCTCGTCGTCAGGATGGGCGTAGATGCAAAGCAGGGTGGGCATGGGGGTCAGTTGTTAGTTGGCAGTTGGCAGTTGGCAGTTGGGAGTCGGGAGTCGGGAGTTGGGAGTCGGGAAATTTCCAGGTGCCTTGTGTGCAATGTAAGCCGTTTATTTAGAATTATTTGCAGGAAACTCTTTTTCGACCACAGAAAAAAAGGCGGAAAAATTCGCATTTTCGCTTGACTCGAACGGGCGGGAGTGTTAATTTATTCGCATCTGGTTGGTTCCGGCTTCGAG
>JANQFM010000285.1 GCA_028277865.1 Acidobacteriota bacterium | reverse complement strand
ATCAACGACTACAAGGCGGGTCGGCTGAACCTGGACCAGTTCAAGCAAAAAGCCCTCTCTTATTGAAGAAAGACAGCATGCAGCGCGCCGATCCGCCGGGGGCGCAGGGATCGAAGGTTTGGAAACAGGAACCTCCCAAGAACTCCTTTCCATGTCCCTGCGCCTCCAGCGGACTTGGCGCGGCACAATCGAGCAGAGAGCCCAGAGCTGAGGACCAGCTGTTTCAAGTGCGTTCCAGTGTTACATCAGCCTTGCCGAACAGGATCTGCAAGCCTCTTCTTTTCTTATCTTTGCGACTTCACTGGCTGCCACACCTTCGACCTTGTCTTAGTAGCACGAAAGTGCTACACTGGAGGAGCGAGGTGCAAGAACATGGTGAACCGGGTCAAGTTGAGGCAGGCAGGGGGCTCCATCAGTGCCACCTTGCCTAAGACCATGGCGCAGCGGTTTCACCTCAAGGCAGGTGATCCGGTATTCGCCATCGAGACCGACGAAGGCATCCTTCTGACCCCTTACGATCCTGAATTCGAGCGGGCCATGAAAATCTACGATCGGGGCGCCCGCAAATACCGTCATGCTCTTCACGAACTGGCCAAGTAGAAAACGGGTGTCATGCAGGAGCCTGTCTGGCTGAACCGCCGAACCGTCGACGCCGTCCATTTCGATCAAATCCGCCAGCATGGCGGGTCTTCAGGCATCCGGGACGAAGGTGCCCTTGAGTCTGCCTTGTCCCGCCCGCGCAACAAGTGGGCTTATGAGCCCGAAAGCGATCTGGCAGCCTTGGCTGCCTCCTACGGGTTCGGATTGGCCAAGAATCATGCCTTCTTCGACGGCAACAAGCGGGTCGCATTCATGGCCATGTACATTTTTCTGGGGCTGAACGGCTTGGACCTCGAAGTCTCAGAGCAGCAAGCAGTGCAAGTGATGCTGTCGATGGCCAGCAGCCGCATCAATGAGAAAGAGGTGGCGGACTGGCTGCGCAAGCACATGGTCCAAGCTGAATTTTGAAGCCTGCTCTGCCAGGATGGTCCGATCAGTCAGCGTCGCCGCGGTGGGCCGAATTCTGCGGCAGGCCCAGATCAATCCCAATCGGGTCAAGATGTGGCGAATCGACCCTGTCGAATGGACGTGGAAGCACGCCAATCGGTTCCTCTTCCGCTCTACGTATACGCCGACCCATGGTTCGTGGTTTAATCAGTTTGGGCTGTGGTTCGCGGTTCTGGGGCGTCGAATCCTGCGCCACGGCAGCTTGCATCCACCGAAGGGCTGGGGTGCGCAATGGAACCAGCGCGAGGCACACCCTTTTTGTTGGACCTGTAAAAGAATGCCCATGGGGCTTGAGGACAGGCATGAAAGAGCAAATGCAAGCAGCCCGGGTCGCCCTCCAGTTACTTTTGCAAGTCAGCGAGCCGACTCGCGGCATGTACATCCGCATTTATGGAAAGCATCTGATCCTGGGCCGGGAGGAGCCTTGGGGGCCGAACGGCGAGCTGGAAAAGGACGACCGTGTCCGGCTCACTCGGCTCAACAGCTCAAACTATGGGCTGAGCGTCAAACGACACACCGGCCGCTGGGAAAAGACACCCTTCATGGGCACCATGAAAGAGATGGTCGAAGTCATTCAAAACCTCATGCCGCACTTGGTCGCTCCCTACACGTAGTATCTTGTCAATCTGGATCTCGATTAAGCGTATGCCGATCGGATTCCGGATTTTCTCGGACCCATCCCAAGACTGCGAATTCGACGGCAGTGCGTGCAATGAGAACTGGCAAACGCCACAGTCGGGTCCGCCCCGGCAGAGCGAATGACTGAATGGCTAGCCAACGGCTTTATCGCAGTCTGTGCGTCGCCCCGGCCCTTCCCCAGGAAGTC
>JANQFM010000276.1 GCA_028277865.1 Acidobacteriota bacterium | reverse complement strand
CTGTTTCGGCGCGACAGAATTCCTTTTGCCGAATTCGAATGCGACCTGCGGCGGGCGCAAGGCAGCAGCACCCTGGGCGCCTGCCTGCATCAATTCCAGGTATTCCTCACCGTTTTGCAGGCTCAGATCCGCAATCGAGGCGTCCTTTGCGCCGTCCAGCCCTCTTCAAATGGTTGCCAGGCCGAAAAGCACGAGGCGCAGCCGCAAAAAGCCGCAATGATGCTCTCTTAACGGCGCCTTTCGCTATTACGGCGACACATTCGGCAGGGCCGCTCTCCAGCCAGCTTTCCAGCCTCTCAGCTTTCCAGCTTCTCAGCCTTTTCCGGTTTGAAAGTCAGGATTGGCTTGGTTGCTGATTCTGAAGGAGTCGGGGCAAGAGGCCGCGAAACATAAAGCGGACCCGGTTGGCAGGAGCCTTGAGACGGAGTTGCAGGCGGCTCTTCGGAGCCAGCCTGCTCGGCCCTGCCGGGTTCCGAGGAAACAATGAAGTCGTCCAGGCGAAAGGAGCAGGATTCCTTCAGTTTGAGGATGGCCTGTTGCATTTCTTCCTGCAAAGCCTTCCTGCGGGCTGCGACCGACTGGGCGTCGGCAGGCGCGGACAGGTTGCGGCTGGCAGCACAGGCTCGCTTCATCTCAACCCATCATTTTACTCCTGGAGGACCGCGTTTGCCGTCCGGGCGCGATGGAGGCAGTGGTCTGTTTTGTGTTGCTGCTATTTGGATGGAACAGGGAACAGGGAACACGGAACAAGGAAGAGGGCCGGAAGGCCGGGATTTCTGCATCTTCCCCATTCTTCCCTGTTCCGTGTTCCTTTTTCCCTTTTCCACTTGCAGATTAGGCCAGCACCTGGATGGAGGAAAGGGAGGATAAGCTATAATCCAACCGTTGCGGAGGGGTGGCCGAGTGGACGAAGGCGGCGGTCTTGAAAATCGCTGTGGCGGCAACGTCACCGTGGGTTCGAATCCCACCCCCTCCGCCAGTCAAACCTGTGCAAGGCTTCTTTCCGATTGCACGCTTCCGCTCGCGGAACCGCGGCTACGACTCACGCCAACCATCACCGTCCAACGAACACTTCAAAAGGCCTGGAGATATCGACGCAACTGCTGCGGGATAGCTGCATATCGACTTTTCTATCTATCAAAAACCAAAAAAAGTAGAATGCATCGTCTGATGTCATAAGACCTATCTTTTTGAGGGATTCGTAGCCTTTAGAGCGTTTGATGGCTTGAGACTCTGGAATCCAAAACATATTTCGACGGGAAAGAAGGAGGTCAAAATGAATCGGCAGCTTTTCGTTTTCGCTTTGTTTTTCGCAGCATTTTCTTTCCATCTCCAAGCGCAAACCGGATGCGAGGGCTTGAGCCTAGATACGGGGATTTACAACAACCGGATTGCAGAAACTACTCCGCCTCTGCCGTACACCGAAGTGTGTTTCAGGGGAGGTCAAGTCTTGTCCGACGTCCATGCAGCTAACGAAACGACTCTGGGAGGGAACTGCGAGCCAGGAGACATTGGCTGGATCATCGAAAGGGACGAGCGTGCATCGATGGTCTGGGATCTTGCCAAGGTCGAGTGCTTAAAGGTCGGCATGAGGCTGCCGGAGAACTTCGAATTCAAGTTCAGTTGCAAGAACGCTGCACAATTCGGATTAGCGAACATGACTGGCAACTTCGAGTGGTCATCCAACTCAGTGATAGCCAACATCAGCCAGGTGCCCGTGAGCGCAACCCTGATGGGTCACGTGAATTGCAACACTGCCTCTTGGGCTGTCGTAGCGGACGAGCAGAGCCGCGAAAGCACATTCTGGTTCCGCTGCGCACGCTGAAGGCTCCCTGGGGGCTCGCTATCGTTAGCGGAGATCCCGCTTCCCCTTCAACTACGCCACAGCTATCCACTTCAGCGTGAGCCACGCTCACAACGTCCATCTTTGCCTCGACGGTGACCTAACTAAGCCCGAGGGTCAGCCTCTTACAGGAACAGGCGAGGCACTGGCGTGAAACCGCATTATGAGGCAGATCCGAACATGCTATTCTATCTCGTCTGAAGTGAGCAAAGGCGACTCTCGATGCGTCAGCCGCCTCTGGAAAGAAGATTGCATCATTTGGCAGGTTGCCCTGAGTCGGCGGAGCGGCAACCGAATCCGAGGCAGCGTTTATGGAACCTCTGATCAAGCTTCGAAACCTGGAAAAATTCTACGAGACCGGCTTCGTCAAGACCTTTGTCTTGCGACGGATCAACATGCAAGTCGCCGAGGGCGAGTTCCTCACCATCATGGGGCCTTCGGGCGCCGGGAAATCGACTTTGCTCAGCATCATCGGCATGCTGGACGGCATCTGGGAGGGCGACTTCTTCTTCCTGGGCCATCCCGTCCACAACATGAAAAAACGTCAGCGAGCCGAGCTGCACAAACAGTTCATCGGCTTCGTCTTTCAAAGCTACCACCTGATCGACGACCTGACGGTCTACGAAAACCTGGACGTGCCGCTTTCCTACAAGAACATCAAGAAACGGGAGCGCGACAGCCTGGTCTGCGACATGCTGGACCGATTCAACATCGTGGGCAAGAAGGATCTTTTCCCCAATCAGCTCTCAGGCGGCCAGCAGCAGCTGGTGGCCGTGGCGCGAGCGCTGATCACCTCCCCCAAACTCATCCTGGCCGACGAGCCCACCGGCAACCTGCACACCACCCAAGGCGAGGAGATCATGGATCTCTTCAAGAGCCTCAACGAAGAAGGCACCACCATTATCCAGGTCACTCACTCGGAAAAAAACGCCTCCTACGGCGATCGGATCATCAACTTGCTCGACGGCTGGATCGTGGACGAATAGGAGGGCGTCCGGCTTTCGGACTCCAGATCCCAGAAGCCGGATCCCCCAAACCCGGAACCCGGAACCTGAAACCCGAAACCCCTCTGATAGACTCCCCTTCATGCATGACGTGATCGTGATCGGCGCCGGCCCCTCAGGTGCCTTGGCCGCCTACCTGCTGGCCAAGAAAGGCTTTTCCGTACTGCTGCTGGAAAAGCACAGGCTCCCCCGCTACAAGGCCTGCGGCGGAGGCGTCACCGAGAAGGCTGTCAAGCTGCTCGACTTCAGCATCCGGCCCGTTGTCCGCGAAGCGACCGATACGGTGACCCTGCAGCTCGATTACCGTCAAAGCTTCAGCCACCGTTTCGGCCGCCCTGTCATATTCATGGTCATGCGTGACGAGTTCGACCATTTTTTGGCTTGCAAGGCGGTCGAGCGTGGCGCTGAGCTGAGGGACTCGACGCGGGTGACGGGTATCCGGCTGACTGCTGATCAGGTCGAAGTGGAGGCGGGGAGGGAGTCTTTTCGAGGACGCTTTTTAGTCGGTGCCGGAGGAGTCCACGGCATCGTCGGAAAGTCGCTGGGGATGGATCTGCCGCTGCGCGAGGCCATCGCCATCGTCAGCGAGTCCTATCCCGATCACGGCTGCCGGCGCTTTGAGGAGTTCCACAATCAATTCGTCATCGACTTTACCCGCGACGAAATGCGCCACGGCTATGGATGGATCTTCCCCAAGGGCGACCATCTTTCGCCGGGCGTTTACACCATCGATCTGGAGACGCTCAAGAAGACTTCGACCCTCAAGGAGGCCTCGCGCAATTACTTCCGCAAGCGGGGAATCGACTCCTGCTACCAACACGGATTCCGAGGGCACCCCATTCCAAGGGGAGGCAAGAAGGCGCCCCTGCACAAGGGACGTGCCCTGTTGGTGGGGGATGAGGGCGCCATCTGCGATCCGCTCACGGGCGAAGGAATCCATTTCGGAATGATGAGCGCCGAGATCGCGGCCCAGGTGCTGGAGCGCGCCTTGCAAAACGGAAACTCCAGCCTGGCCTCCTACAGCCGGCGTACTCAGCGGGAGATTGTCAGCGACTTGGCCTATGCACGCTTTTTCGCCTACGCGCTCTATCGCCGCCCCCGGCTTTCCTGGCACTTGGCCCTTTCCAACCTGCACCTGACCTACCAGCTCTTTGCCCAGTTGATCGTGGGGGAGATTACCTACAAGCAATTGCTGCAGCGTACCTTGCCCATCCTGGCTCGTGAAACATTGCTGCGGCCCTTGCGTGCAATGCGTGTGCTACGAGGAGGGATCCCGGAGGCCTGACCTGAGATTTCACGCTGAGGTGCGGAGAGAGGCGGAAGAGAGGGAGGGGGCCCAATCAGTTGACGCAGCGAACGCCGAGCCCCAACTGCCGGGACGATTCGAGACGGCGGCGGAATCTCTCCAGGCCGCGCCGGATGCGGCTGGGTTCGTCGAAGGCCTGAGCCAGGACGATCGAGCCTTGCAGCGCTTCCAAATAGCTCTCGGCCAGTTCCAGGCAGGTCGGGTGTCCGCCGCCAGGATCCGCCAGAGGTTCGAAGAGGGGCGCGACTTCATTGGCAAGCTGCTCGAATCGATCTGCCACCTGATGGCGAATGGCGGGATGAGTGGCCGCCAAGTCAACGGCAAAGGTGCCCATCAGGCAGCCGCGCCCCCAAAAGTCCTGAGCTCGCTCCTCGGCCTGCCTGAGGAAGGCGAAGAGCTTCTTGCAAGGATCCTCTTCTTGGTTGAAAGGCCCGCTCAGCAGTTTGCCGAACCCATGGCCGTAATAAGCGTTCAGGGCAGCCAGCCCCAGATCCTCCTTGGAATCGAAGAAGTGGTAGAAGCTTCCCTTGCTGACTCCGGCCCGGCTGCAGATCTCATCGACCGTGGTGGCGTTGTAGCCCCGCTCCAGCATCAGTTCCAAAGAGGCATCCAGCAGCTTGTCCCGTGCCGTCACTCTGGCTTTGGCGGCGGTCATGAGAACCAGCCTAGACCAGTTGGTCGGCTGGAATCAATTCCTGGGCCCATTCACGCGAAATCCTTTTCGATGCGACGGTAGCGCTCGGCATCCTCGTTCTTGCCGCGTTTGCCGAACCCCACTGCCAAGATTTCCGCTTTTCGGACGATTTCTTCAGCCGTCCAGGCTTTTTGCTGCGGCGACAAATGGCCGCTTCGATCGATCTTGAGCAGGGCTTGAAGCCGGTATCGGTCCAGGCCCCATCGGCTGCGGGAGAGCTGATCGGGATGGCCTCCATACTTGACCGTCAAGGGCTCCTCCAGAAAAAGAACCGGATGGCGGCAGCAAACGCGCAGCCACAATTCGTAGTCCTCGCAGACCGGGTAGTCCTCGTCGAACCATCCCACCTCGTCCAGCAGGCTGCGCTGCATCACCACCGAACTGGGGCTGATGACGCACAGAGGCAGGCAGCGGTGGTAGATCCAGCCCCCGTACTTGCGGTGCTTTTTTTTGGGGTTGACGCGGCGTCCCCGCCGGATCCAGATCTCGTCGCTGTGAATCCACCGGTATTGGGGAGCTGCCTGCAGAGCCTGGATCTGGTTTTCCAGCTTGGAGGCCTTCCAGCGGTCGTCGCTGTCCAGCAAGGCGATCCAGGGATGCCGGCTGGCACGGATACCCCGATTGCGGGCCGCGCTGACGCCTTTTCGAGGCTGACGAATGACACGGATTCGCCTGTCGTCAATCGCCTCCGCCATCTCGGCCGACCCGTCCTCGGAACCGTCGTCCACCACAATCAGCTCCCAATCCTGAAAAGTCTGGGCACGCACCGAAGCAACAGCCCGATTAAGCGACTCCCGTCGGTTATAAGTGGGAATGATGACGCTGACCAAATCTTGCAGCCTCCGGAAAGATTGTACCCTCTGCAGGATTTGGACCTTGGTCACGCAGAGGCGCAGAGCCGCGAGAGGGGAAAAGAAGCCGAACTACTTTTTGGGCTCTGGATCCCGCCCGCTCTTCTTCCTGCCTCCTGATTCCTGCCTCCTTCCGCTTGACCTTGGACTTTGGACCTTGGGCCTTGGACATTGTCACTCGGGAGGCAGCTCCGCAAACAGCTGCTTCACATCCACTCCCTCACTCTTCAAACGGTGCCACTTTACATAGAACACCAGAGTGGCACCCGCCGCCACCAGCAAGAACAGGTAGGTGGAGTGAAAATACCAGCTTTGCATGGGTGTCCCCAGATCGTTGACCACCTGAATGACCAAGAGGGCACCCAGAGCCAGCGCTCCCAAGCCTCCCAGAATGATCTGGGCAGTGCGGTTGGGGACGAAGCGGATGCGGGCTGCCAACGATGGGTTGCGGCGCGGCAAGGCCAGCACCGACAGGCACATGAGCAGGAAGTTGACCAGCATCGAGATGATGAGCAGGTCCACGCCCAGAAAAAAGTCCCCCGCCAAGTGGCAGCCCAGGATGCTGGCCGAGGCCATGCAGGCGCTGAGCAGGATGGCGATGTGGGGAGTGTGCCTTCGCGGGTGGACGCGAGCCACCAGGCGGGGGA
>JANQFM010000260.1 GCA_028277865.1 Acidobacteriota bacterium | reverse complement strand
GCTGCTGCTGGAGCGGTACCCGGGAGCGGACGGTCACCCTGTAGGCTCCGGCTTGCCAACCATCGGCAAAAGGCTCCTGCAGGCGGTTTACTACTTCTTTCGTCCCCTGCTTTCCGTCCCCATCCGCCGTCGGCTGCAGAAATTCTATCTGCGCGACTGGGAACGGATTTCCTTTCCCGCTTGGCCGCTGGACCGGACGGTCGATACCATCTTCGAAAGAGTGCTGGCTTCGATTCTGAAGCAAGGCCGGCAGAAGGAGATTCCCTTCATCTGGTTCTGGCCCAAGGGTCACTCAGGAGCCCTCATCCTCACGCACGATGTCGAAGCTGCCTCGGGGCGTGACTTTTGCCCCGAGCTGATGCGGATGGACGAGTCCTTCGGATTCCGGGCATCCTTCCAGATCGTTCCGGAGGGGCGTTACACAATCAACCCCAGCTTTCTGGAGCAGATTCGTCGCAGGGGCTTCGAGATCAACGTCCACGGCCTGAACCACGACGGGCACCTCTTCAGGGAGCGTGGGGAATTCCTGCGCAGAGTGCAGCAGATCAATCAGTACGGAAAGCGCTTCGCAGCCTTGGGATTCCGCTCCCCCGTCCTCTACCGGAACCCCGACTGGTTAGGCGCGCTGGACTTTCAATACGACATGTCCTTTCCCAATGTCGGTCATCTCGACCCCCAAAAGGGCGGTTGCTGTACCGTCATGCCTTACTTTATCGACCACCTGCTTGAGCTGCCCCTGACAACGGCTCAGGACTACACCCTGCTTCACATCCTCGAAGAGGATCCGATCGAGGTATGGACAATGCAGGTTTCGCAGCTATTGCAAGGGAATGGACTGATCAGCTTCAACATCCATCCAGATTACATGATCCCTGCCGCAGGCCGGCGAGCCTACCTCGATCTGCTGGAATACCTGTCGGAGTTGACCGCCCAGACGAGCATCTGGACGGCATTGCCTCGAGAGGTGGCCAAGTGGTGGATTCAGAGGAGCCGGATGAATATTGTCGCCCGCAACGGTTCGTTGCAGATCACCGGAAAGGGCTCCGAACGGGCCTGCCTGGCCCGAGCCAGCCTGCGAGGCGGCAGCCTAGTCTACGAGAAGGACTGAGCTGTGCGAAGGACATGGATGCACCTGAAATAGCCGTCTGATCAAGTTGGCCAAGCCAGCCCTTTGTCAATTCCTGGCTGATAATCCTTTTTCTTTTCTTTGCGTTCTTTGCGACTTTGCGGCTTTGCGTGAAACTCCGGAATCCGTTCCGCATGCACTTCTTAGAGCTATCATGAGCAAGATCCTCGTCACCGGCGCAGCCGGCTTTATCGGCTTCCACAGCGCCAAGCGCCTCCTTGAGGACGGTCACGAAGTTGTGGGTCTGGACATTGTCAACGACTACTACGATCCGGCCCTTAAAATGGACCGCTTGAAGCAGCTTCAGCCGCTGGAAGGCTTTCGGTTCATCAAACTCGATCTGGCGGACCGTCAAGCCATGCCGGCCCTTTTTCGGGAGCACCGATTCGACCAGGTCCTGCATTTGGCGGCCCAAGCGGGGGTCCGCCATTCCCTGAGCAATCCCCACGCTTACGTGGACAGCAACCTGCAAGGATTCATCAACGTTTTGGAAGGCTGCCGGCACAACGGCGTCCGGCATCTGGTCTTTGCCTCCTCCTCTTCGGTCTACGGCGCCAACACCCGGATGCCCTTCTCGGTTCACCACAACGTCGATCACCCCGTCTCCCTGTACGCAGCTTCCAAGAAGGCCAACGAGCTGATGGCTCACAGCTACGCCCATCTGTACAAGCTGCCCGTCACAGGGCTGCGCTTCTTTACCGTCTACGGCCCCTGGGGGCGGCCCGATATGGCGCTTTTCATCTTCACCAAGGCCATCCTGGAGGATCGCCAGATCGAGGTCTTCAACCGCGGCCGGATGGAACGGGATTTCACCTACATCGACGATATTGTTCAAGGTGTGGTGCGGGTCTTGGAAAAGCCTGCCCAGCCCGACCCCGATTGGTCGTCGGACCAGCCGGACCCCTTCAGCAGTTTGGCGCCTTATCGGATCTACAACATCGGCAATCACCAGCCCGTCAACCTGCTCGCCTTCATCGCAGCCATCGAAAAGGCCTTAGGCAAGAAGGCCCGCAAGAAGCTGCTTCCCATGCAAATGGGCGACGTCAAGGCCACCTTTGCCGACATCGACGATTTGCAGCGCGACTTCGACTTCAGGCCGTCGACCCCCTTGGAAGAAGGCATTCGGAAATTCGTGGATTGGTACCGCTCCTACTACCAGCCGACAGGGAAGAGGGGGCGTGTCTCCAATCTTGATTCCGCTGAAAGAACCCCGGCCAAGATCTGAGCTGGCCTCATCAAGCCGCCCTATAACGCGCTGCTGTCAGCATTCCGTTAACCCGTGGGAGGAATCGAGCAGCTTCTCCGGGCCGCCGCCGGGCCTGCCCCGGCGGAGCCCACGACTGGAAAGCTAGTATCGGTTGAGTCAAAGAATGGCGCATCCCCTCCCCTCCTTCGGGGCGGAATGCCGCCCCGAAGGAGGGGAGGGGATGCGCAGAGACTGCGATGAGGTTGCTGGCTTGCGGCCTAGCCATTCAGTCATTCGCTCCGCCGGGGCGGGCCCGACGGTGGCGGCTTGCCAGGCTTCACAGCATGTGCTTCCGTCAAATCAGCGGTATTGGGACGGGTTAACCGAATATGTACACGCGAAGGCGTGAAACTCTCTTGTCTCTTAAATGATGCGAATGTTGGACTGCAGGAACCGACCTCCCGGCTGGGTCGAGGCTGGGGGCTTTTTGACCTGCCGCCAGACCCACCAAACGATCAGGCAGTTGAGGGCGGCACAGGCCAGCAGCATTCCAAGGCGGACGAAGGGAAGCGCTTGGTAATGCGGCCAGCCCATATGAAGCGGCTGCATTCGCAAGAAAGAGAAAACAGCCCCGTTGAGCAGCAGCAAGGGCAGCAGCAATGCGTCGAAGACGGCCAACCCCATACCGTAAAGGCGTCCTTCGGAATGCCGGATCCGGCTGATCGCCACAACGCCGAGAATGCACATCGGGATCAGGAAAAGGAATGGCACTAGCAAGATCAGGGAACCGAAAGGAAACATCATCCCGGAGGATCCCGCGTGGGTGAACAAGAGCATTCTGCCGCTCAGGGCCAGAGGTGTGAAAAACAGCAGGGGGACCAGCATCAGCGCACCTATGATGGCGGTGCGGCTAAAACGGGGCGAACCTGCCCCATCCGCTGCTTCCGGCAAAGTTGCCGACGGTGCTGCCGCTTGAGGCTCGGGTCGGCCGGCCGGCTGACCGGCGGGTTGCTGAGTGTCGCCGGCAGCGGCCCGTACGTAGTCCTCAGCAGGGTCCAGGCTGGCTATGACGGCCTGCACGTCGGAGTCATCAGGCTGTGACGTGCGGGACCGCAGCATCTCCAATGCCTGCCCTTCCACATCGTCCACGATGGAACGGCGCTGTTCGCGCTCTACAGCGGAATCCATCAGCAGACGCTCGACTTGGTCCAAATATTCGTCCAGGCGGCGGCGAGCCGCCGGGTTCAGTTTAAGGTTTCTGTGATTCATGATTTCCTCCACTGACGAGCGAATCGACCGCTTGGCGCAGCAGATCCCAGGAGTCCTTCATCTCATCCAATCGCTGACGGCCCTCAGACGTGAGGCGGTAGTAGCGCCGGGGAGGGCCGGCAGGCGAATCGGCCACCCGTACGCTGAGCAGCCGATCCTTGGCCAGGCGCGCCAGGATGGGATAAACGGTCGACTCGGTCACCGACAGCCCGTCGACAGATGCCATGTGCTGCAGAATCTGGTATCCGTAGGCCTCCCCCTCGCTCAGCGTCCCCAAGACGCACAGCTCGATGACACCCTTGCGCAGCTGAGACACCCATCGCGCCACGGCTACCTCCTAATGAGCTATAGCGTATAACGTAGTAGCGAATTCTGTCAAGGTCCGACCGATCAGGAGCAGGTCGGGCAGGCCGTTCGCTTGACTTTAACCGAACGTCCGGTATAGTATGTTTTCGTCGAACCGAAAGGACGATCGATGACGGCACGAAAGATCGACGATGAACAGCTGCTCAACCGATTGACCAATGTCTTTCGGACCTACGGCTACGAAGGCGCCAGCCTGAGCCGCCTTACCGAGGCCACCGGGCTGAAGCGGGCCAGCCTTTATCATCGTTTTCCGGGCGGCAAGGAGGAAATGGCCTCGGCCGTGCTGGATCGGGCCGACAAGTGGTTCGCAGAATATGTCCTGGCGCCCTTGGGACAGGCGGGCGAACCGGCCGACAGGGTGCGCGAAATGGCGCGGCGACTGGGGGAGTTCTACAGCGATGGCCGCCTCTCCTGCCTGTTGGACACCCTGTCGCTGGGCAAGGAGCACAGCGGCTTTCGGCGACACATTCGGCAATCCATGTCGGGCTGGATCGAAGTGCTCAAAGAGATGGCCTTGGAAGCGGGGCATCCCTCTCAGGAGGCCGCCCGCCGAGGTGAGGAAGCCGTCTTGCGCATCCAGGGAGCACTCGTGCTGGCCAGGGCCGTCGGCGATGCGCGTCCCTTTGAACGGGTACTTGCTGATTTGCCGGATTTGCTCACCGGTGAAACCAAAAGGATTTAGCCGCGTCTCTTTTTTTGGATTCGATGTTTACCGAATGTTCGGTAAAAAACATTGATGCACAAGCTGAGCCTGACAAGTGGCCATCGAAGCTGCGTCGAGACCAGCTTGCCCCGAATAATCGAGTGGGAGTCTTTCGATGACTCCCCTGCCAACCTAAAGGAGAACAAAAATGAACAGCAAGACTTGGCGTATTGGATCTCTTTCTATTCTCATGATGCTGGGAACCCTGGCAGGCGCCCCGGCCAACCAATTCACCACCAGCACGGTGGCCGTGGGCGGCTACGACACGGTCGCCTA
>JANQFM010000251.1 GCA_028277865.1 Acidobacteriota bacterium | reverse complement strand
TACCCCAGCCCCATCAGCCATCCCGCAGCCGCTCCCGCGACGATGATCAGGCCGCTGTTCAGCTTGAACCGGTAAAGCAGCAAAGTGGCGGCCAGGGCTATTCCGGCAGACGGGGTACTGAGCAGAACCTGCTCCCCAAGGCGCAGCAGCACCACCGCCATGAGAGCCACGGTGCTGACGTTGACCGAATCCAGGAATGCTGCGGCCCATCGATTGCGGCGCAGCAGGGGGACGATGGGGCTCAAGGCCAGGACGAATAGAAAAGAGGGCAAGAAGATTGCGCCTGAGGCGACCAGGGCGCCCGGCCAGCCCAGCACCAGGTAGCCGACGAAGGTCGACGTGCTCAGGATGGGGCCGGGTGTAAATTGGCCGACGGCTACGGCATCGATCAGTTGCTGGGAGGAAAGCCAACCCATATCGCGGACCAGCCCACCTTCCAAGTATGCAAACAGGACATAGCCGCTGCCAAAGAGGATGCAGCCGACTTTGAGGAAAAAGAGGCCCAATCCTGTCAGAGTGGCGGCGGAAGCCGGAGCAGCCGCCATCGTCAGCCCTGCCGGCGCCACGGGCAATAGCAGGGTGAAGCCGTTTTTCCCCCTCAACTGGCTCAGCCCTACCTGCCAGACCATTCCCAGCGCCCCTCCCGCCAGAATCAGCAAGGCCTCATGACCGCCCAGCAGGGCTGCAATCATGACCGCAGCCGCCAGCAGGGCCAGTTGCAGGCTCTTGACTGCCTTGCGGGCGAAACGCAGTACGGCCACCAAGATGACGGCGATCACAGCCGGTTTGATGCCCGCCAAAAAAGGGGAGACCTCCGGCAAGCTTCCATAGCGGACATACGACCAGGCGAGGATCCCGGTGATGAGGCAAGCCGGAATGATGAAGCAGCTGCCGGCCACCAGCAGGCCCGCCCAGCCCCGCAGGCGCAGGCCCAGGTGAATGGCCATCTCGGTCGAGTTGGGCCCCGGGATCAGGTTGGTGGCGCCCACCAGATCCAAGAAATCCTGGCTCCCCATCCAGCGTCGGCGCCGAACCACCTCTTCCTCCATCATGGCGATGTGTGCCGCAGGACCGCCGAAACCCAGAATGCCGATGCGTCCGAAAACGGCAGCCAACTCCTGCAAGGAAGGTCTGCTGGAAGGTTGAGTGGTCATTTTTCGCATCAAGAGTGACACAGGCATCGCTGCCTGAGGAAAGGGGGCTCTGCAATAGAGCCGGACTCAAGTTACGGCAAAGGATCTTAAAGCTTTGAAACCCCGGCAGCCAAAGATCGTCCTTTGCAGAGTCTGCTGGCGGCAGACCATTCTGGAGGTTGGCGATGCCGAATGCAAGCACTCAGAGAGTTCGTTTTTCGGGAAGCGGCGCTGAAACCCTTTCGGGCATCCTGCACCGTCCCGAAGGAACGCCCAGGGCCAGCCTGATCCTGTCGCATTGCTTCACTTGCAACAAGGACTACAAGGTGCTGGTTCGCCTGGCCCGGGCCTTGAGCAGCGCAGGGCTGGCTGTGCTGCGCTTTGATTTTTTCGGCCTGGGCGATAGCGAGGGGCGGTTCGAGGGCACCACCATCAGCCGCTACATCGACGATCTGAAGGCTGCCGTCGACTGGGTGGGGCAGCAAATGGCAGGCGGCCCCATTCTATTGGCCGGACATTCGCTGGGGGGAGCGGTCAGCATCATGACGGCAGTGGCGACACCGCAGGTTCAAGCGGTGACAGTGATGGCCACATCGGCCGACCTCTCCAGCCTTTACCGACTCCTTCCCCAGCTGGCGCCTCAAAACCGACCCCATGACGAGCCGGTCAAAGTGATTCTGGGCGGAAGGTCCTACCCTGTCGCTCCGGCCTTCTTGCGCGACTTGCAGCGCCACTCCTTGCTTGAAAGCGTCTCCATGCTCAAACGCCCTTTTCTGGTCTTGCACGGCACGGAGGACTCGACCACCGGCATCGAACAAGGAGAACGCCTCTTTGCCGCTGCCCGCCAACCCAAGTCTTTTTTCGCCCTGCCGGGTGCCGGACACCTGATGAGCCGTCCCCAGGA
>JANQFM010000243.1 GCA_028277865.1 Acidobacteriota bacterium | reverse complement strand
CGCGGAATTCCTTCAGGTTGTCCCAATCGGGGAAGCGGGCCGGAGAGATGGCTGCTTGCCCTTCCGAAAGGTTGCGCACCTGGGCGATCTTCCCTTTGACCTTGCTGCCGGGCAGGTGGCCCCCTGTACCGGTCTTGGCGCCTTGGCCACCTTTGAAGTGGAAGGCTTGCACCGAGCCGAGCTTGTCCATGCTGAAGCCGAAGCGGGCAGAGGCGAGTTCGTAAAAGTAACGGCTGTTTTCGGCCTGTTCTTCAGGGAGCATTCCTCCTTCGCCCGAGCAGATCCCGGTTCCGGCCTGCTCGGCACCGCGCGCCAGGGCGATTTTGGCCTCCTCGGAAAGGGCGCCGAAGCTCATGTCCGAGACGAAGAGAGGGATTTCCAGGCGCAGGGGCTTGTGGGCGTTGGGGCCGATGATCAGTTCCGTACCGACCGGCTCGTCGTCCAGGCGGGGCAGGCGCGCCAACTGGGCCACCACAAACTGCAGGTCGTCCCAGACGGGAAGCTCCGAGCGGGGGACGCCCATGGCTGCTGCCGGGCCGTGGTGGCCGGTCTCTGAGAGCCCCTTGCCGGCCAATTGCCGGATGAGCTTGACGTGGGGCTCGTCCTGGGTGCCGTGAATGTCGGCGTAGGCACCCTGGTACCGATCTCGCTGATAAGGCTGCGGGTTCTCCCTTTCCCATTCGGCAATCTCGTCGGCGTCGACCCAGAGCTGCCCGCCTTCGATCCAGCTGCCGAACTTGTGAAGCGCCTCTTCGTTGTTGTAGGCGCTCACGCCAGTCTTGTATCGGTAGTCCCACTGGTGGACGCCGCAGATCAGATCTTCCCCGTCGATGTACCCGTCAGCCAGCAGCGCGCCCCGATGCAGGCATCGTCCGTAGAGCACCGAAGCGTCGTCTCCGCAGCGGATCACCACCAAGTCGACATTGGAAACCAGCGCGTGTGCCGGGACACGGTCCTGAAGGTCGTCCCAGGCAGCGATGGCCTGTTTTCTCATGTTTCCTCCAGTTGTCAATTGTCGGTGATTTGGTTCCAGCGTTTGTGCAATCTCGTCTCTTCGATACTTCGAAGCGCATTGCATTTTCAAAAAGGAATTGGATAAGGGGAGGATATCGGAAGCGACGAGGTGTTGTCCAGGTAGAGGGGCAAGGCTTCGGAAGGCTTCAGGTCTCAGAAACCAGCTCCCAGATTCCCGGAATCTGATTCCATCCTGAAACCTGAAGCCAGTCAAGCTTTGCCGAGTTCCATTCGAATGCAACGCGTCAGGGAATCCGTGGTGAAGGGCTTTTTGAGGAAGACCGTGCCCGGCTGCAAAACCCCTTGGCGGGCGATGGCCTCATCCGAATAACCGGACATGAAAACCACCCGCAGGTCGGGACGCACCTGCAGCAATTGGTCGGCCAAGTCTTTGCCGCCCATTTGGGGCATGACCACGTCGGTCAGCAGCAGGTGAATCGGTCCCCGGTGCTGACGGGCCAATTGCAGGGCGGCTTTGCCGTCCTCCGCCTGCAGGACTTCGAAGCCGTCCATCTCCAGCAGTTCGCGGACGAGATCGCGGACGCCGTCCATATCATCCACAACCAGTATGGTCTTGCCTGAGAGATCGCGCCGGCCCGTCGGGCTTTCAAGCTCGTCCTTGCCCTGAGCAGACTGGCCGACAGGCAATTCGCCGGAACTGCTCGTAACGGAGTCCCGGCCCATTCCCCTCCACAATTTACAAAGGTCTTCCAGTGCCAGAAAACCATGATTATGCCGGATACCGAAACCTGAATGTCCCTGATCAGTTGCTGAAGGGTTGGCTCTCACTTTTCGATTTCTCCGTTTCTGCTCGCCAAGGAGCGCTTGGGAAACAGCGAAGCCCGGAATCGCTTCAACATTCATCGAACGCTACCCATTTAAAAAGACGAATGCCTCAGTGATCCATTCAATAATCACTCATTTTATATCCAATATCAGTGCCTCCAAATCCCTTATCTCTAACCCGAATTTCTCACTGGTTGCCGTCGCGAGGTGCCGCCAGGGCGGATGATTGCGGCTCCGCAGTAGAAAACCCGTGAGAAAGCCGGGCTAAAGCCCCGAACAAACCCCTTTCCAAATTCGAGGAATACCCATACCCGTTTGTGATCAAAGCCCGGTGTCGAGCAACACGTGCCTTTGCCCGCTCACTGCTTCCGTGTTGCCAAAGCCCTGTAATACTCCTCGACACGGCTTCGGAATTGGGGCGGCACCTCATCCGGGTTGGCAAGCCTGAGCCGATCCTGGGCATTTTCGAGCAATGCCCGGTTTATCTCCAATTCCAATTGCTGCAAGCCCTGAATGATCTGGGACTGGAGGCGTGCCAACTCCTGCGGGTCA
>JANQFM010000232.1 GCA_028277865.1 Acidobacteriota bacterium | reverse complement strand
TACCGGCCTCTGCAACGACCTGGTGGCCGACCCGACCAACTTTGACCGGCTCTACGCCTCTCTCACCACGCTGAGCGAGGCGCCTCAGCCCGCCGAGGGGATTTACACCTCTGGGGACGGGGGGCTCACGTGGACCCAGCTGACAGCCGGTGGCGCTCCTACGGCAACCAAACGGCTGAGCATCGGCATATCCGCCGACGGCCAGACGCTCTATGCGGGCGGCAAGGACTCTCAGGCAGCAACCCGGGTTTGGAAATCAATCGACGCCGGGGCTAGCTGGACCTTGCTGGAGACGGCACCCGACTACTGCCAGGCCCAGTGCTTTTACGACAACGAGATCGCCGTCTCGCCTGCCAACGCCAATCACGCCTACTTCGGGGGCGTACCCTTTTTCCGCACGCTGGACGGAGGTGCGAGCTTCCATCAACTGGGCGCCGACAACGAGACTGAACCGAGAGGTCCGCTGCATGTCGACCACCACGTCCTGGTCTTCGACCCCAACGATTCCAACACTCTTTACAACGGCAACGACGGAGGGCTTTACCGGTCGACCAACGTCAGCACACCGGGCGACATCGCCAATCCGGGGCCGACCTGGACCTCACTGAGCGGGAATACGCTGGGCACACTCCAGTTCTACGACCTTGCCCTCCATCCCAGCGATCCCAACATCATGCTGGGAGGGCTGCAGGACAACGGATCCCAGCTCAGGACGGCGGCGGGCAACCTGTGGACGGAGAGATGCGCCGGAGACGGCGGCTATGCGATGATCGATCGGGCCAACCCTTCCATCATGTATTGCTCCTTCGCCGCCGACACCCAGAACGGGATCGTCGGCATCCAGAAATCCCTGGACGGGGGCAACAGCTTCACAGTGGACGCCAGCCTGGATTCGATGGGGGAGCGTACCGGGTTCATCACTCCCGTGATCATGGATCCGGTTACCTCGACGACACTTTACATCGGTACGCAGAGGCTGTGGCGCTCTGTCGACGGAGGCCAGAGCTGGCAGCCCATCGGGCCGGCTGACCTGACCGGCGGCGAACTCGAAATCACGAACCTGGAGGTCGCGCCCTCCAACCCCAATGTGATCTGGGTGGTGACCGCCGGCGGCAAGGTGCAGCGCAGCAGCGATGGCGGCGCGAGCTTCAGCGATGCCACCAAGCCCCCTTTGCCGGGGCGTTTTGCCACCGAGGTTTCGGTTCATCC
This sequence comes from Acidobacteriota bacterium, assembly GCA_028277865.1. GTDB lineage: Bacteria > Acidobacteriota > UBA6911 > RPQK01 > DATIPO01 > JANQFM01. The sequence continues at coordinate 7,312 of JANQFM010000232.1, read as the reverse complement.
CAGCGACCCTGATACAGCCTATGTGGGCTACTCGGGCTTTGACGACAATACCCCCGCTGCACCAGGGCACATCTTCCGGACAAGCGATGGGGGAGCCACCTGGACGAATGTGACCAGCAACCTGCCCGACATTCCGGTCAATGCCATCGAAATCCGTCCCGACCTGCCGACCGAGATCTATGCCGGAACCGATGTGGGGATGTTCATCAGCCTGGATTCCGGCACCAGTTGGGCCAAGATGACGGGGGGCATTCCCAACGCGGGCGTCATCCGCATCAAGGCCAACGCGGGCACCGACCGGCTGGTCGTGGCGACTCACGGGCGAGGCGTCTGGTCCACCGGCTTGAGAGGGGCTGCTGCCGTGGCCCTGCAGTTCGCCCAATTCGGAAACGGTCAGGGGCTGAAGTCCGAGATCGTGCTCACCAATCCCAGCTCCAACCAAACGGCCAGCGGCCAGATATCCCTGTACGACGCCGGCGGCCAAGCGCTGGATCTGCGCTCCAACCTGACTGCAACCGTCGGCGTTGACCTGTCCCAGGCCCAGCCCTCTTTCAACATCCCGCCTTTGGGGTCGGTACGACTTCAGACCGACGGGCAAGGCGACCTGGTTCAAGGCTCGGTCGCCGTCGAGTCAAGCTCGACCCTGGGAGGCGTAATCCGCTTCGAGATCGCCGGCATCGGAGTCGCCGGGGTCGGTGCAGGAGAGCCATTCAAAAAGGCCATTGTGCCGGTTCAAAGGATCGGGGCCATCAACACCGGCATCGCCGCCCGCAACGGTGATTCAAGCCAGTCGACTCAGCTCAACTTGACCCTGCGCGATCTGCAGGGGAACCTGGTTGCGGGAGGCCAGAGCAGCCTTGCCCTGAATCCCAATGCGCGAGATTCGCAGTTTATCAGCGAGCTTTTCAGCGGCGCCGACACCGTCAGTCTGCAAGGCAGCGTCACGCTGGAAAGCGACATCTCGATCACTGCCCTGGCCCTGGAGCTGGGCGCAGCCGGACAGCTCACCACCCTCCCCGTCAGTCCGGCTCCTTCCGCAACGCCCAGCCAAATGCGGCTGGTGGGCCGAAACGAAGCTGCCCCATTCGAATTGAATTTCGCCCAGTTCGGAAACGGAAGTGGGCTGACTTCTGAAATCGCCCTGACCTCAGTCCAGGCTGCCAATGGGGAGCTGCTTTTCTTCGATGCCATGGGCAACCTGCTCGACCTGCGCAACAACCTGGCCGCCTCGGGCCAGATCGATGTGTCGTCCGAGCAGATTGGGTTCGACATCCCGGCAAATGGATCGCTGCGCCTGAAGACCGACGGCCAGGGAGATTTGGTGCAAGGATCCGCCCTGGTGCTTTCCAATGTGCAGCTGGCTGGGGTCATCCGCTTCGAGATCGGCGGAATCGGTGTGGCCGGAGTGGGCGCGGCCAGGCCTTTGAATCGGGCCATCGCTCCCGTGCAGCGTTTCGAGGGCGGAATCAACACGGGCTTGGCCATCCGCAACCCCAGCGAGGAACAGACGGCCAGCCTGACCCTTAGACTGCGTGACTTGCAGGGGAACCTCCTCAGCGAGGGAACGCGCTCTTTCGACCTCGGACCCGATGCTCGGATCTCCAGCTTCATCAATGAACTCTTCCCCAACGCACAAACCACGGGATTGGTGGGGACAGTCACCCTGGAGAGCTCGATTCCCGTATCAGCCCTCGCCCTCGAGTTGGGCCAACAGGGCCAGTTCACCACCTTGCCAGTTACTGAACTGATTCCGTCGCCCTGACTGGGCAACGCCAAAGACCAGAAATGGCAAGCCACAGAGGCACCGAGACTCAGAGATCAGAGGGCTTTTCTGATTCTTCTCTGTGCACTCTGTGCCTCGGTGGCAAACTTGGCTCAAATGTGAAGAAAACGGCAAACCTAGCGGGCTGCTAGTCTTGCATCTGGACGGCACGGCGAATCTTGGAGGCCAACCAGCCTGGCGCCAGCAGCTTGAGCCAGGGGACGAAGCGCAGTTTGGAAGGAATGTAAAGATGGCGCGTCCGGCCTCTCATGGCCTGGACGATGCGGGCCGAACACTCCTCAACACTGACGGAGTCCTTGTTGTGCTTCCTTTTTGAAGCTCCGACTGCGGCACCGGCGGCGCTGAGGGCCTGGCTTCTCAGACCGGTTCCGCGAATCCAGCCAGGCAGGACGTTGAGGATGCGGACCTCGTCGGCCATCTCCAGCTCCAAGGCTTCCAGGAACCCATGCAAGGCGTGTTTGGAGGCGGAATAGCCGCTATGCAAGGGCAAACTCATGACCGCCTGGGCCGAGGAGACGGCAACGATTGTCCCTTGAGCCTTGCGCAGGTAGGGAAGGGCGGCGTGGATGCAGTGGACGGCGCCGAGGTAATTGACTTCCATCAAACGGCGGAAGATCGACAGATCCGTTACCTGCTCGAAGCGGGCCCACATGCTGATGCCGGCATTGAGCACCAGGAAGTCCAGCGCTTGGAAGGCTCTGATAGCTTCGTCAATCAACGCCTTGCATTGATCAGGATCGGTGACGTCGGTGACCTGGGAAAGGGCTTTGCCGCCTCTGCTTTCCACTTCCTGCCTGACCTCGGCCAAGGCCGATTGGTCGCGGGCGGCCAGGGCCAGATTCATTTTTCGGGCAGCCAAGTCCAGGGCCAACTGCCTGCCCAGGCCCGAGGAAGCGCCGGTGATGATTGCAGTCTTGCCTCTCAAAGCGATGGTGAAACTCTCCAGCAGCAGATCTCTCGCTAAGCCGCAATGGCCGAAAGGCGAAGGAGAGAAGGAGGCCGCTCAATCCTATCCCTGCGTTCTTTGCGTCTTTGCGTCTTTGCGTGAAACTCCCTGTTCCGCGAAGACGTTGTTTCGGATCCCGAAGACGTTGTTGGGGTCGCTGGCCTGCTTGATCTTCTTGAGCAATTCGATGCTGGAAGGGGAGAGCGTATCCTTCATAAAGTCCTTGCGCAGCTTGCCGACCCCGTGGTGGTGCGAGATCGACCCTCCGTTTTCCAGGATGCTTTGGCGCAGCGAGTGCTCGATGTCCGCAAAGACGTCTTCGGCGTTTTCAACCCCCTTGGCGCAAAAACCGTACATGAAGTAGATGCAAACGCCCGTGTGGTAGACCTGGGTAACCCGTGCCGAAACATAGAACTTGCCCGGCAGGCTGAACTCCCGATGGCGCCTGGCCGCCGTCTCCTCCACTGCCCGGCAGACATCGAAAATGCGGCTCCATGGGGCCGAAGTCTCGAAAGTCTCGCCAATGATGTGGTAATCGGCCAGGAAATCCCGGATGTAGGCTATGGCGTAGGTCAGCATGTAGCCCCGGCGCCCGTTTTCCGCCCCGGCGGGCAATCCCTGAAACTGCTTGGCCAGCCGGTAGATGTTGGATTCCTGAAACCCGACCTCCTGCCTGGAGCCCTCCATGACAATGGTCGCCGCCACCATCTCGAAAGGATCGAAGCCCCTCAACTTGAGGACGTAAAACTTTTTGAGCCGATCGGCCCAGGCCTTGGTGCCGCTGGAGGGGGGCTTCAACGCCTGACCGAAGCGGAACTGTACGTTGTCGACCAGCCGGATGCTGGCCGGGACGAAGCCGCTGTGAGCCAGCCGCTGCATGAACTCGACTCCCAGCCGGAAGTTGGGAAAGACCACCGATCCGTATCTTTGCACCTCGGGTTTGGGGTGGATCTTGAATACCGCCTTGGTGATCAGGCCCAGGTTGCCTTCGCTGCCGAAGAGCAGGCTTTGAAGCTGCATCCCCAGGGAGGCGCGCGGCAGGGCTTCCAGCTGCTCCAGTGTCCCCTGGGGCGTGATCATGGAGATCTTTTCCACGATCTGCTCAATGTTGCCGTAGCGGTTCTTCTTCATCCCGCTGGCATTGGTCGAGATCCAGCCGCCCAAAGTGGAAAGCTCAACGCTGTCGGGTTCATGTCCTGAAGTGAAGCCCTGCTTGGCCAGCTCCTCCTCCAGCCGCATGCCGGTGATTCCCGCCTGTGCGCAAGCACGCAGGTTGTCGCGGTCGATCCACTCCAGCTTGTCCAGCCGCTTCATGTCCACCGAGACGATCATGCGCGACTCGTTCTCAGGCAACCTCAGCGCACTGCTGACGCTGGTGCCGCCGCCAAAGGGCACCAGGCAAACATCGTGACGGCAGGCCAACTGGACCAGCTCTTGTGCCGCCTTTTCGGAGTCGCAGTAAAAGACCATGTCGACGATGCGCTCCAGCCGGCGGTAGATGACCTTGTAGACCTCTTCGGTGGTGGTCTGGCCATGGCTGTGCAGCAGCCGTTCCCGGTCGTCGAAGCTGTATTGATGATCTTCAAATGTCTCTTCAAGAGCCTGGCAGAAGGCCTCGTTCCGCCGGGCTGCAGGCACCGGCTTATCCTGGACCTCCTCGAGTTGGTCTCTCAGGTCCACAGGCATCCCCAGCACTTCTTCCACATAGGGCAAAAAGTCGTACATGCGGTAGCCGCACAAAGGGTATCGGTTGCCCGTCAGGCTGACGGAGCAGTCTTCGTTGATGACGAACTTGGTGTCCTCAAATCCCCATCGATGCCCCCACAGCTTCCCTGCGGAGGCCTTCATTGCGGCGCGATTTTCGGCCATGCCTTTTCCTTTCGGATTCACATTCTTCACAGTGAGGGGGATCGAAGCAAGCGAAGGAGGCAGGAGGCAGAGGGCTTGACTGGGCAGAGCGGCGACCGGACCAGCTTCGGAGAAGAGTTTGCGATGATCCCTCTTTGGCCAGCCCAGCAGATCCAGAGAGACTCCAAAAGCCCGCAAGATGGGCATTCCCGGTCGGCGCCGCTTTTGGTGTCAAATCAAATCCGCTCGAATCAGGAGTCCTGAATTTTTCTTGACGGGTGATGTGCCGATCTGCCCAAGAGCAATCTCAAAGCGCCATACTCGGATTCCTCTTTCCAACGGACTGTCTGCCGCGATGTGAACCCTTGCCCCTTAAAATGTGACATGACTGTAGGGGGAAGGTTCCACTTCAAGAGAATCTCATGCCAGAAAGGCGGCAACCCATGAATCAAAGGTATCTGGAAGAAATGGCCAACTTATTGGTTTTTCACAAGATCCTGGCCAGGCAGTCTGATCTCTCAAAAGAGAACCTCGAAGAGAAAATCATGCGGTTTCAAGAAAAAGAAGACCTGCTTATCGACGGAGTCGTGGGGCCCGAGACACGCTGGGCGCTCCACTTCCCTTGGGTGATGCAGGCACCAAAACACCTTTTCGTTCGATGCGAGGCGGATGTGATAGAGGGGATCGATGGCTTCGACTCGATCGTGCTTCGGGAGGATGCAGCCAAGAATTACCGGATGCTCAGGAACGAGGTCCAGGATCAGGGCGGCGTCATCACCTCTGCCGGGGGCAGAAGGCACTTGTCGGTCGGAGCGGGCACGCACCGCTCCGCAAAATCGATGCACTACACCGGCCTGGCTTTCGATCTCTCGGTCACGTCGGGCTTTTTTAAGCCGCAGACAGACCCTTTTGTCATCACGAAAGGCGATGAGGCCCACTGGAATGTTTGGTGCCGTGCCCAAGGCGGCCAGGATTTGGAGCTGAGCGCAATCTATTGGGAGCACTGGAACAGCGGGGAAGACCTGAAAAAAACCGTCGCGGGGAAGTTTATCAACTTCACCAAGCTCTGCATCACGAACGGCTTCCACCCCATTGGCCCCAGGGCCGCTTTCAGACGCTCGTCCGACCGCAAGTACCTGAGTAGCGAATGGTGGCATTTCCAAGCCAACGACCTGCTCGTTCCAAAGCTCTCACAGTTTGGAATCGAGCTTCTGAAGATCGATGGATACACGCCCGCCTCGATCCAAGCGGAGAACCGGAACATCTGGGGCAATAGAAAAGCAACTTTCAAGGTCGACTGGTCTTGATCGCAGGCGTGCTGATTACCTCCAGCCTCAATACCGTTCCCCTAACTGAGGGTCCATCTTGCCTGTGAGAAAGGCACTGCAAAGGGCCAAGCTCGAAACACAGGCTTCCTCCGGTGAAGCGAGCTTGGCAGGCACAGATCATCTCCTGAAACGTGCATCGGGAAAAGGTGAGCCTACGCTTCAAACGAAGCGGCTTCGTGAGCTTGCGAACAGAAGGCGCGAAAACTCTCGCGGGCTCCCCTTTTACGGCGGTCCTGCCTCATCCAGCAGCATCTGAATCAGGCCCTCCAACTCGCGGACCAGCTTTTTGTGATCGTCGCCGGTGGCCGGACCCGCGAATCCGGAGTGGATACGGCGCACGGTTCCGTCTCGGCCGATAAAGATATTGGTGGGGTAGGATCGGACTTGGCTCAAGTCGGGAAGGGTTGAAGCTGCGGCTTGCTTGTCGCTGATCCCGGCCAGCAAAAGCGGGAAACGCAGGCCATGGCGCTGTGCGTACTTGCGGACGTACTCCCGGTCGCGTTCGGGCTGGCCGCTGATCTCATAGGCAAGCCCCACGATTTCCAGCCCCTCGTCCCAGTAGGCCTCCTGCCACTGTGCCAGGATCGGCGCCTCGTCATTGCAGTTGGGGCACCAGGATCCGAAGATGTTGACCAGCACCACTTTGCCTCGAAAGCGCGCATCGCCGCTCGAGACGAGATTGCCGTCCAGGTCAGCAAAGCGGAAATCGAACTTGTTTTCGGAGTTGGTCAATGAGACTTCCTGGTAGGGGTTGGGCAGCGGATCAGGCTCACCTTCAGCCAGCCGGCGGGCTGTCCAGGCGGCGCGGTGGCGTTGGCGCGACCAGTAGTCGCCTTTCAGAGAGCCGTCCGGCTGGGCGCGGGCGATAAAAAGAAGGGCATGAGCCCCGTCGAAACAGGAAAGGCGCAGCAAGCCGTTGCGGTAATCGCCCTCCAAGTAGCGGTAATCCCCCACGGGGGTAAGGAAGGTTCCGCTCAGGCGCTCGCCTTGCTGGACGAATTCGCCTCGCGCAGGCCTTTGGCCGCCTTCATTTGTAAAAGTCACCCGCCAGCTGCCGCTCACATCCTTGAGGGCCGTTCCGTCAGGCGCCTGTACCCCGTCAGCAGGAAGGAATCGCCTTTCGTCGCCATGGACGGCTTCAAATTCGAGGCTCGAATAACCGTTTGGGACACGCTTTTTCCACTCTCCTGTCAGGCGGGTTCCGTCCTCATTCAGCCGGGCCTGCAGCTGGGAGTCGTAACCGTCGAAACGCATGACCACTTGGCCTTGCACCGATTCGACCGAGCTGAAGGAAACTTCCTCCACGCTGTTGAGGACAACGGCCCGAGTTTTCTTGCCATGACGCGAGATACGGATTGTAAAAGGCAGATCGCCCCCCGGCGACTTCAGGACAGCCCTCCAGCTCCC
>JANQFM010000223.1 GCA_028277865.1 Acidobacteriota bacterium | reverse complement strand
AGAGACGCAGAGGAGGGGGAAGAGACGAGAGTTTCGTTTTTTTCTTCTTTTCCCCCTCCTCTGCGTCTCTGCGCCTCTGCGTGAACTCCTATTCTCCTTTGAAGACCGGCTTGCGTTTTTCCAGGAAGGCCTTGACTCCCTCCTTGTAGTCCTCCGTATTGCCGGCGATGGTCTGCAGCTCCTTTTCCAGTTCCAGCTGGGAATCCAGGTCGTTTTGCAGGGACTTGCGCAGCGCCCGTTTGGTAAGCCCCAGCCCTCGGGTGGGTTGCTGGGCCAGGTGGCGGGCCAGTCCGAGAGCCTTTTCCTCCAGTTCCTCGGCATCGCAGGCCCGCGAGATGAGGCCCATTTCGGCGGCATCGTCGGCGCCGATCTTCTCTCCCAGCAAAGCCAGGGCACGGGCGCGGGGGAGGCCGACCAGGCGAGGCAGGAAGTAGGTTCCGCCGCTGTCGGGAATCAGCCCGATGTGGGCGAAGGACTGGATGAAGGAAGCCTTGCGCGAAGCCAGCACGATATCGCAGGCCAGGGCGATGTTGGCGCCTGCTCCCGCCGCCACGCCATTGACGGCGCACACAACCGGCTTTTCCATGCGGCTGATGAGGAGGATGGCGGGGTTGTAGTTGCGATCCACGATGTCGCCCAGTGGAGTGTCGTCCGCGACCTCTGCCAGATCCTGTCCGGCGCAAAAGGCGCGTCCGGCACCGCTGAGAAGGACACTGCGAACCGCCTTGTCGTTCGATGCTTTGCGCAGCAGCGATTGAAGCTGAGCGGCCATTTCGCTGTTGCAGCTATTGAGCACCTCGGGGCGGTTGAGGGTGATCCGGGCAACTCCTTCATCCAGTTCGTAAAGTACGTGATCCGGCATCGCTCAAAAGTGTCTCACGCAAAGACGCAAAAGCGCAAAGAGGGACAAGGGGATCTTCTCTGCGCTCTCTGTGTCTTCTCTCAGCGTTCTCTGCGGTTTTTCCCTCTTACAGGCACTTGAAATGCTCAAAGGGCTGGCAGCAGGCGTTGCAGTAGCGAAGCGCTTTGCATGGCGTGGACCCGAATTCGCTGCGCAGCTCAGTGTCCTCGGAACTGCATAACGGGCAAGCGATCGTCTTTTCTCCCAGCAGCCCGACCTCGGAAGTCCTGCCCGGCGGCGAGATCCCGTACGCTTTCAATTTGCGGCGCGCATCATCGCTGATCCAATCTGTGGTCCAAGCAGGCGAAAGCACGGTGCGCGTCGAGGCTTTTTCGTAGCCATGACGGTGCAAGGCATCCAGGATCCGGTCCCGGATGATCTTCATGGCGGGGCAGCCCGAGTAGGTGGGTGTGAGCACCACCTGTACTTGATCGCCTTCGAATTCGACATCGCGCACCACCCCGAGCTCCACCACATTGATGGCAGGCACCTCCGGATCGGCAACTTCGGAGAGAATCGTGTAGATGTTTTGCTTGCTGGTCATGGGCAGTCTGAAAGGGAGGCAGGGCAAGACCAAAGTCCGCTGCAATATGCAGCCTGCCGGTTTCCAGTCCCCCTCTTCCTGATAGCTGACTCCTTCCCTACCATTTCGCGCCCGGATAGGAACGCGGCAGGATCTGCAGTTCGGAAAGGACATGTCCCAGGTATTCGCTGTGGAACCCCTTTCGGCTTCCCGACTGCATGTATTGCTCATCACTGGGAGCCGTCAAGGTGGCCTCTACAAGTGTCTGGTGCACAAGCGCCGCCCAAGAGGTGCGAATAGTCCGCAGATCGGCAGCCAGGCCTTCCTCCAGCAGGCGGTCTTCCAAGTCGTCGGCCTCGAACATTTCACCTGTGTACATCCACACTTCGTCGAAGGCCGTTTGAATGCGCCGGTGGCTTTCCTGGGTGCCGTCGCCTAGGCGCAGTACCCACTGGCGGCTGTGGCGGAGATGGTATCGAGCCTCTTTGACCGCCTTGGCGGCGATGGCCGACAGCTTTTCGAACTTCGAATCGCAAAGCTGCTCCATCTGGTAGTAGTCGTATACGTCAAAGAGGAACTGGCGTGCGATGGTGTAGGCGTAATCGCCGATGGGTTGCTCCACCAGCTTCAAGCAGCGGAAGTCGATGGCTTCGCGCAGGTAGGCCAGATCGTCCGCCGAACGGTTTTTCCCTTCCACTTCTCCGGCCAGTTCAAGCAGGAATTTGGCCTGCCCGATCAGGTCCAGCGAAATGTTGGTCAAAGCCAGGTCCTCCTCCAGGATGGGGCCGTGCCCGCACCACTGAGAAAGCCGGTGGCCCAGCACCAGGCGGTCATCGCCCAGGCGCAGCAAGTAGTCGAAGAGATCTTGTTGCGATCGGCTGCTCAGTTCACTCTTTGTTTCTGCGTTCCTCATCGGTTCTCTTGGCGCGGGGTACGCTGTAAAACTGGGGATGACGGTAGATTTTGTCGGCCGCCGGCTCGAAGAACGAGGGGTTGTCCTCAGGAATGGTAGCCGTGATGTGCTTGGATTGGACGACCCACATGCTGACGGCTTCGCCGCGGCGGGCAAAGATGTCGCGGGCATTTTGCAAGGCCATCTCGGAGTCGGGGGCATGGATGCTGCCTGCGTGCTGATGGGGTTCGCCTGACTTTTCCTGCACGAAGACTTCCCAGATGGGCCATTGGGTGTCTTTGGGGTTGGGGCATTCTGGCATCGGATACCTCGGGGGAAAACCGCACAGGGCGCTTATGGTGAAGGCGCAGACAAGCTTCAGAGAAGAACTCTAGGCGCTTTTGGCGGCTTTGGCTCTTTGCTTGGCTGCATAGGCATCGGCGGCTTCCCGCACCCAGGCGCCCTCTACGTGAGCTCTTCGGCGCGCCCGCATCCGATCCCGGTTGCAGGGACCGTTGCCGCGTACCACTGACCAAAACTCGTCCCAGTTGATTTCCCCGAACTCCCAGTTGTCGGTCTCCGGGTTGTATTTGAGATCGGGGTCGGGCAGGGTGACGCCAGCGGCGCGGGCTTGGCGCACCGTCAAGTTCACGAAACGCTGGCGCAGATCGTCGTTGCTGAACAGCTTGACCTTCCACTTCATCAACTCGGCGCTGTTGGGCGAGTTCTTATCGTGAGGTCCGAACATCATCAGCGAGGGCCACCACCAGCGGTTGACGGCGTCCTGGATCATCTTGCGCTGAGCGGGTCTCCCTTGGGCCATGGTGCAGACGATTTCGTAGCCTTGTACCTTATGAAAGGTCTCTTCCTTGCAAATGCGCAGGTTGGCCCGCGAATAAGGCCCGTAGGAGCACTTGGCCAGCATGGTCTGATTGACGATGGCTGCGCCGTCCACCAGCCATCCAATGGCGCCGATGTCGGCCCAGGTCAGGGTTGGGTAATTGAAGATGTTGGAGTACTTGGCCTTGCCTGACAAAAACTCGCCCACCAGCTCTGAGCGGTCCACGCCCAGGGTTTCAGCAGCGCAGTAAAGGTACAAGCCGTGGCCGGCTTCGTCCTGGACCTTGGCCAGCAGGGACATCTTGCGGCGCAGCGAGGGCGCCCTTGTGATCCAGTTGCCCTCCGGCAGCATCCCCACGATTTCGGAATGGGCATGCTGCGAAATCATTCGGATGAGCTGAGTGCGGTAGCGCTCCGGCATCCAGTCCTTGGGCTCGATCTTCTCTCCCCGCTCGATGCGGGCTTCAAATTCTTTCAGTTTGTTGGCATCTTCCATGGTCTTCCTTTTGTGTCGGGTATTAGATCATATCTGTAATGGCGGTCCAAAGGGCTTCCGGGAAAAAAAGAGAGCAAGGGGACTCACGCAGAGGCGCGAAGATGCGGGGGTGGAGGAGGTGAGGGGACGGAAACGGATTCGAAACCTACGCCTTCCGGTTCACTCATTTGCTGACTCTGTCTGCGTCTCGGCGTGAAACCTCCCAGACTTGTGTATACTCCAGGCTTTGATCCTTCCACAGGGAGTCGGACCAATGCCTGAGTCGAGCGCCCGACAGAGGTACCTGATCACCAGCGCACTCCCCTATGCCAACGGGGACATCCACCTGGGTTACCTGGTTGAAGCTGTCATGACCGACATCTTCGCCCGCTTCCAGCGCATGAAAGGGCATGAGGTCGCCTATGTGTGCGCTTCGGACGCCCATGGCACTCCCATCGAACTCAAGGCGGTTGAGCTGGGTATCGCACCTGAAGAGATTGCCGGCAGCTTCCAAAAGGCCCATGTCCGCGACCTGAAGGGCTTTCAAATCAGCCTGGACATGTTTCACACCACCCATTCCGAAGAGACGCGTCGGCATCTGAACGCCATTTACCAGGCGGCCCGTGACAAAGGGCTGATCTACAAAAAGGAGGTGGAGGGTTTTTACTCGCCAGAGGACAAGCGCTTTCTGCCCGACCGATGGATCCGGGGAACCTGCCCCAAGTGCAAGTCGCCCGATCAGTACGGCGATTCCTGCGAGGTGTGCAACTCCACTTATCGTCCCACCGACCTGATCGACGCCCGGTCAGCCATCAGCGGAGGCAGCCTGGAGGTCCGCAAGTCCAGCCACATTTTCTACAAGCTTTCGGCCACTCAGCCATTTCTGCAAGAGTGGGTCCGAGAGCGCCGCATGCCGGAGTCCACCCTGCAGTTCGTCAATGAATGGCTGGCCGCCGGGCTGCGCGACTGGGACATCAGCCGCGACGCTCCCTACTTCGGATTCCCCATCCCGGACGAGAAAGACAAGTACTTCTATGTCTGGGTGGATGCGCCGGTGGGCTACATCGGCGCCACCGAAAAATACTGCCGCGAGTCGGGGCGCAGCAGCGACGATTTCTGGAAGGATCCGGCCTGCAAGGTGGTCCACGTCATCGGCAAGGACATCGTCTATTTCCACTGCCTCTTCTGGCCCTCCATGCTCAAGACGGCCGGCTACAACACGCCTCACCGCGTCCAGGTGCACGGGTTTTTAACCGTCAACGGCCAAAAGATGAGCAAGAGCCGGGGCACCTTCATCAATGCTTCCACCTTCCTGAAGCACCTGGATCCCGAGTACCTGCGCTACTTTTATGCCAGCAAGACGCGTCCAGAGCCGGACGACCTGGACCTGAACATCGGATCCTGGGAAGACCCGGAAGACCCTGGATCTTTGGATGCTTCAAAGTCCGAACTGGTGGAGAGGGTCAACTCCGAATTCGTCAACAACCAGGCCAACTTTGCCAGCCGCGTCATCCAGTTCCTGAACAAGCGCCTGGAAAGCCGGCTGGGCGCCTTGCCTGCCGAAGCCCAGGCAATCGGCCAACGCATCCGGGAATACTTCAAGCCCGCCATCGAAAAGGCCTACGCCGGTTTCGACTCCGCCCAGGCCATGCGCCTCATCAACGAGCTGGCGCTGGAAGCCAACAAGTACTTTCAGGATCAGGAACCTTGGAAGGTCATCCGCCAGGATCCTGAGCGGGCGCGGGCCATCTGTACGGTGGGCGCAAACTACGTCAAGGTGCTGACGGCTTTTATCAAGCCGGTGGCCCCCAATTATTGCGCCCGTGTCGAAAAGTCCCTGGCAGTGGATTCCCTGAGCTGGCAGGACATCCGCTTCGATCTGGCACAACGCACCATCGGGCAATTCGAGACCTTGATTCCCCGCGTGGACCCCGATTCGGTGAAGGCCATGGTCTTGGAAAGCCGCCATGAGGCAGCAGCGCCCCAGGCGGCCTCAAAAGAGCTGCATCCGCCCCTCAGAGAGGAGATATCCATTGATGATTTCCTGAAGATCGACTTGAGGGTGGCGCAGGTGCTCAAGGCGCAGTCGGTCGAGGGCGCCGACAAGCTGCTGAAATTGACCATCGACGTGGGCGAATCCGATCCCCGCACTATCTTTGCAGGGATCAAGAAGCACTACCGGCCCGAGCAGCTGGAAGGTCGCCGGATCATCGTGGTGGCCAACCTCAAGCCGCGCAAGATGCGCTTCGGCCTCAGTCAGGGAATGCTGCTGGCCGCAGACGACGGAGAGGACGTGCTGCTGCTGGGCGTGGACGCCGAGCCTTCGCCGGGCAGCACAGTGGGGTAGGCAGGCGCCAGGAAACTGGTGCCAGGAAGCAGGGATCGGAAGAGGGGAATGGAATCTCTCATCTGCCTCTCCGCGTCTCTGCGCCTTTGCGTGTAAAAATCTCATGAACTTTGAGGATCTGTTGGGGAACGAGGCTGTGCTGAGCCTGCTGCGCAGAGGCAGATTGCCTCAGGCATCGGTTTTTGCCGGCCCTGAGGGGATCGGGAAAAAGACATCGGCTTTGCTGCTGGCGGCTTGGGCCAACTGCAAGGCTCCCTGCGGCAATGACCTGTGCGGGCGCTGCCCTTCCTGTTTCAAGGCACAGGGCGGCAACCATCCCGACATTCGGCTTTATCAGCCGGAAGGCGCTTCGGACAGCATCAAGATCGAAGCCATGAGGGAGATGAGCCGTGAGGCGCAGTATCGTCCCTTCGAGGGGAAACTGCGCTTTTTCATCATCGACGAGGCCGAAAAGATGAACGAAGCTGCGGCAAACTCCATCCTCAAAACGCTTGAAGAGCCGCCTGAGACCAGCCGCTTGATCCTGGTCTGCTCAGCGCCGCAGCGCTTGCTGGCCACCATACGCTCGCGTTGCCAAACCTTCCGTTTCCGCCCCTTGACCCACAACCAGATCATTGATGCCCTCAACCGCCAAGGATACGAAGAGGAGGCCGAGCGCCGGGCTTCGTTCGCCGAGGGAAGCCTGGGCAAGGCGCTATCGCTTGATTTGGATCAGGCTGTCGCCGACCGCGATCGCGTTTTCGGATTGCTGGCTGACTGGCGGAAGCACTCCTCTTTCCTCAAGCTGTACCAGGCCTGCGAAATAGAGCCGATGCGCTCCGACTTGAAAAAAAGGGCTCGGGTGAGGCTATTGCTCAAGCAGTTGCAGGTTCTGGCCCAGGATCTTTATTTCCTCCAAGTGGGTACCGATGGACGGGTGGCCAATCAGGACCGCCTGGCTGATCTTCAAGAGCTGGCCCAAGAGGTCGAGTTGGACTGGCTCAGCCGTTTTCTTTACCATGTTGCCGAAGCGCAAAAGGATGTGGACCGGTATGTCAGCCCGCTGATGTGTTTCGAAACCCTGTGGCTGCAATGCCGACCCGGCTCAGAGATGGGACTTCATGCTGCAGATCGTTACAGTCAAGTCTGAAGTCATCCGCAGCCGCTCTGATTATCTGGCCTCCGATTTGAAGCTGCGCATCGGAGACCGCTGCGTGGTGGCCACCGGCCGCGGGGTGGAGTTGGGGATCGTCACCGATTGGCACAGCGCTGAAAACCAGGGTCCCGGCCATCACAAACTGCACAAGGCCTTGCGCAAGGCCACCGACCGCGACCTGTACCTATACGAAAAGAAGAAAGACCGTGAGGAGTACGCATTCCGCTTTTGCCGCAAGCGGATCAAGGTGCGCAAGCTGCCCATGAAGCTCTCCCGAGTGGAGTACATCTTCGATGGCAGCCGCGTCATCTTCTACTTCACGGCCGACGGGCGGATCGATTTCAGGGAGCTTGTCAAGGATCTGGCCAGAGAGCTTCGTACGCGTATTGAAATGCGCCAGATCGGCGCTCGCGACGAGGCTCGTTTGCTGGGTGCCGTCGGCAGCTGCGGAATTGGCGAGAACTGCTCGGCCAGATTTCTCAAAGAGCTCCACTCGGTCAGCGTGCGCACCGCCAAAGCCCAGGACTTGGCCATCAACCCCACCCGCCTTTCCGGCATGTGCGGCCGCCTCAAATGCTGCCTCAATTTCGAGGCCGAAGAAAAAAGGAAGTGCAGGAGGTAGTCGGTTGTCAGTTCAAAAGGAGACCAGAAGCAGAAGATCCCTTCCATACCGCGAACCGCGGACAATCTAGGGATTCCCCTTCTGAACTGACAACTGGCAACTGATCAATCCTTCCTCAAAGCTTTTTCCGGATTTGTTCAGCCAGTTTCTTGAAATGTCCGGCCCGGTCTGAATCGGGGTTGGTGAGCAGGAAGAGATCGCAGGTGTCGAGTGCTTTTTGGAATTCCTTTTGCTTCTGCAGGGCTTTGATCAGCCTTTCGTAAGGGGTGGGCCAGGTGGGCTGAGAGCGGATCGCCTGACGGAAGCGGCTCTCGGCGGCCGGGAAGTTCTTTCTGCGCATGTAAAAGTCCCCGACCTCGACGGATTCCTCGGCTTGGCGCGGGTCCAAAACGAGCTCCAGCTCTTCGCTGACAGGCGGTTTGTCGTCGCGAATGAGGACCGGCTTCTTCTTTTGCGGCCTGTCCTGAGCCAGCAGGGAGGAAAAGAAGGCCAAAGCCAGCCCGAGGCTGCAAATACGGCGTGGCATACCTTGTCAGTCTAGCCGGGCTCTTTGCCCTTGTCAAAGCTCCTCAGAGGATGGTAGGCTGTCTGCCAGTTGGGTCCACATAGCGTTTCCAGTACTCAAGTTGACCAATCAGCAGGATTTGAATTTGATCGAGGTTTTTCAGAAAATATGGCCAATCGGAAATTGATACGCCCTTCATTGTCGAATCTTCGGGAACAAACGTCGGCCAAGTACGCCAGCGCTCAGAAGAAACGGGTTCCGCCCGACCAGACCAACGCCGAGCAGTACTACTACCTGAAGCAAATGACTGCCAAGACCCCGATGGTGGTCACGCTGATGGATGGCGAGGAATTGCGCGGCGTCATCGAGTGGTACGACAAGCATTGCATCAAGGTCAATCGCGAGCGAGAGCCCAATCTGCTTGTCCCCAAGCACGCCATCAAGTACATCTGCAAGCAAGAGGACGTACCTCACCAAGGCGAGTATTTCCCGTCTAATGTCGAGCGTAGATGAGGGCTGACAAGAAGACCAAGGTAGCCTTTTCCATGGGCGACCCTCATGGGATTGGGGCCGAGGTGCTGCTCAAAGCGCTGGCAAGCGGTGTCAGCGACCTCCGGATTCGTCCCTTCATCTTCGGGGACGCAGACTTCCTGCAGCAGTTGGCAGGCGATTTGGGTCTTTCCGGAGTCCTGCGGGACTGCACGATCATCCCCAGTGCCGAATCTCCCTACCCGCCCAGCTGGGGGACCCTTTCGGCACGAGCCGGGCGCTTCGCCGTCCAAAGCCTGAAAAAAGCCGCTGAATATTGCCGAGATCATCGGATCCCTTTGCTGATCACCGCTCCGATCAACAAGCAGGCTGCGCATCTGGCAGGGGGGTTCCCCGCCGGGCAGACCGAATTCATCGCTTCCTTCTTCCCCGGGCATCGTCCCGTGATGGCCTTCTTGTCCGATCAGATGCACATCGTCCTGGCCACCGTCCACATCCCTTTGCGCGAAGTGGCTGATCAGCTCAATGCGCCTGAACTGACGCGCCGTACCGTCCTCTTTCACCAAACCTTGCAGCGCCTGGGCACACGAGAACCCCGTATTGCCATGTGCGGACTCAATCCTCATGCGTCTGAAGAAGGGCTGTTCGGCGACGAAGAGGAGCGCATTGTCATCCCTTCGATCACCGAATTGAACCGTCTTCTAGGCAAGGGGGCGGTGCAAGGGCCATTTCCGGCTGATACCCTGTTCCACCGGGCGGCCAAGGGAGAATTCGACGGCGTGGTGGCGCTTTATCACGACCAGGGCTTGATACCGCTCAAGCTGCTGGCCTTCGACAAGGCCGTCAATGTTTCCTTGGGGCTGCCCATCGTGCGGACCTCGCCGGACCACGGCACCGCCTTCGACATCGCCGGTAGCGGACGTGCCGATTCGGGCAGCATGCTGGCGGCCATCCAATGGGGGCTGCGATTGCTACCCATCGAACAAGCAGGGCCGGAGACGGGAGGCCGGTGACCGGAGTCCGGCAGAGAGGGAGGGAGGGCACATCGCGATCAGGGTGCATTCAGCCGATATCCGACCGCTTCGAGCAGCTCCAAGCCAGGGAACATCCAATGTGGGGATCGCGTAGGAAGGGGAGATGAGCGAAGCTGCCACAGAACCCCGGCCTCGGCGAGCAGAAATCGGCCTTTGGTTTTCACAGGGGTGGGAGTGGTTCACTGAAGAGTGGCCCACCCAGATCGCCATTGGCTTTTTCGCATTGTTGCTCCTGTCTGTGGGAAACGCCTTTTTAGTCGGCCCTGTTTTGGCGGGGCTGGCTTTGGCGTCCCTGCGCAAGGCGCGCGGCGGCAAGGCTGAGCTGGGGGATTTTTTCGAGGGTTTCCGCTACTTCGTATGGGCTTTCCTGGCATCTGTGCTGATCGGCTTCTTCGGATTTGTGGGGCTGATCTTCTTGATCGTTCCCGGCCTGGTCATCTTTGCCATGTACTTGCTGACTTTCCACTTCATCGTGGACGAAGACAAAGACTTGTGGCAGGCCATGGAGTCCAGCCGCAAGGTGGCGGCCCAGGACTATTTCGGCTACACCCTGTTATTGCTGCTGCTCTGCTTGCTGAACTTGCTGGGTTTCATGTTTGTTGTAGTTGGCCTGATCGTCTCGCTGCCGCTGACCTCTTTGGCCCTCACAGCCGCCTACTTGAACGCCTTCGACACTATCGCAGTCCCAAGCCCCTCCTCCACGCCGCCTCCGCCTCCCATCCAAATCGATTGAGGCAGCGGGGATGCGGCGGGTGTGGCAAGGTATTTTCTGGCTCTCTTACTTGTTCCGTGTTCCCTGTTCCGTGTTCCATCCAATATCTGTCAGCACAGAAAACAGACCACCATCATCGCTTCCCCGGAATTGCCTGCCAGCACTTCGCTATGGTATAAAAGAGTTTTATTTGCAACGGTTTCTGAAGCATCATGGCACGGACAGCCCCGTTGGAAGAACTCACTGACCGCGCCCGCAACACCCTCAAGTTGCTGATCCGGGAATTTGTGCGCACCGGCAAGCCGGTCGGTTCGCGGCGGCTGGCCAAGCTGGATCCGGAAGGGATGAGCCCGGCCACGATTCGAAATGTGGTTGCCGATCTCGAGGAGATGGGTTTCGTCACCCAGCCTCACACCTCGGCGGGACGGATTCCCACTTCGGAAGGCTACCGCTTTTATGTCGACGCCTTGCTGGAGACCAGCACACTTTCGACCAGCGACCTGAAGCAGATTGCTGCCAGCCTGGAAAAAGAGACCGATCCGGGCGAGCTGATGGACAAGACCTCACGCATTTTGTCCTTGTTTTCCAGCAACTTGGGCTTTGTCCTGGCCCCTCCCCTTTCGGTCACAGTGCTCAAAAGGATCGAGTTCGTACGCATCGCCGCTCAGCGCATCCTGGTGATCCTGGTGACTCAGACGGGGCTGGTTCAGCACCGCATGATCCAGATCGATGAAGACTTGAGCCAAACTGATCTTGATCAGGCGGGGCGCTACCTGGTGACCCATTTTTCTGGCAAGACGCTCATTGAAGCCCGCGATGAGCTGCTGGCTCTGATGTCTGAGGAAAAAGCCCTTTACGACCGGATGCTCAAGAACGTGGTGATGCTTGGATCGGCCGGGCTGATGCCTCAAGACAGCGGCGAAAGCGACTCAGAGGTTTACTTTGGCGGCACGGCGGGGATCGTCCGGCAGCCGGAGCTCTCAGACGTCAATCGATTGCTGGTCCTGTTCCAGACCTTCGAGCAAAAGAGCCACCTGGTGAAGTTGATCACGCAATGCCTGGAAGCCGACCCGCCAGGCCCTGTGGTCACGATCGGCCTGGAGGATGCCATTCCCGGCATGAAAGACTGGACCCTGGTCTCGTCCCCCTACCTGTGCGACCATCAAGTTATGGGAAGCCTGGGAGTGATCGGACCCTCTAGGATGGAGTACGAGAAGGCGATTTCTCTGGTGGACTATGTGGCCAAACTCTTCGGTCGCCTCATCAGCCAGCAGCAGTGAGTCAGCCAATCAGTCCTCACCAGACTTCCAAAATGGAATACACTCATTCTGACAACTGACAACTGACAACTGACAACTGACAACTGACAACTGACAACTGACAACTGACAACTGACTGACAACCGACCCGCGCTTCAGGTTATATTGTCTGGCTTTGGATTTGGAAGATGGCCATTCGGCATCGGATCGTGGAAGGATCGCATCGCAAATGAGCAAGAAAGTCAAGATTGGTGAAGAAGAGCAGCAGCAGGAGGCTGCCGGGAAAGCGCAGCCGCTCGACAGCGAGTCAACAGAGTCGGCGGAGTCTTTGCAGGAGCTGTCCCAACAGGCGGAGCAGCTTTCCCGGCGGGTGGAGGAATTGGAGGAGCAGCGCAGCGAGTTTCGCGACCTGCTGCAGCGCAAGCAGGCCGAGTTTGAGAACTACCGCAAACGAACCCTTCGTGAACGGGACGGCATCCGTACAACGGCCCGCGCGGATGTTTTCAACGAGCTTTTGCCCGTGCTGGACGCCTGCGAGAAGGGTCTGGATTCCTTGCCTGACCCGAATGGGGATCCACTACTGGAAGGATTCTTTGAGGGGTATCAACTGCTGGTCCGCGAAATCCGTGCTGTCTTTGACCGGTTCGACGTCGAGACGGTCCCCGGCCCCGGCCAATCGTTCGACCCCAATTTTCATGAAGCCGTCATGCGCGAAGAGACTGAAGAGCATGAAGACGGCACCATCCTGGAGGAGTTCCGGAGAGGATACCACTACCGGAATCACCTCTTGCGCCCCTCCCAAGTCAAGGTCGCCGTACGGACTGAGCCTCAAGCGGAGAGTGCCGAGGCAGCCCAGCAAGAGCCCGAGCATCCTTCCGGACCTGTCGGCGGCGAAGCCGAGCCGGACGGGAAAATCGACATTCAAGCTTGATATTTTTTGCGCCTCTTGAGCCTTTTAGGCTTGGAATCGACCCAGGCGGATCTTATGTCCAATGACCGTGAAGTGTGAAAGCGGCCCGCCAGCGCTTGCGAATCGAAGGGGAATCTGAACCGAGGAGCCCGATGTCCGTGAAGCGAGATTACTATGAAGTTCTGGGAGTCAGCCGCAACGCCGGGGCTCAAGAAATCAAGAGCTCATACCGCAAGCTGGCGCTCCGCTACCATCCCGACAAGAATAAAGGCAACAAGCAAGCCGAAGAGAAGTTCAAAGAGGCTGCCGAGGCTTACAGCGTGCTCAGCAATGATGAGAAACGGTCGATGTACAACCGTTTCGGACACGCCGGGCTGGGCCAGAGCGGGGGTATCGATCCGGACGCCTTCGGCAGCTTCGGCGATATCATGGGCGACATCTTCGGGGACTTTTTCGGGACGGCGGGCGGTCGGCGGCGCTCGCGGGCCGAAATGGGCGCCGACCTGCGCTATGACCTGAAGATCTCCTTTATCGAAAGCGCTTTCGGGGTCAAAACCAAGATCAAGATCCCCCGCCAAACCAACTGTGACACCTGTGAAGGCTCGGGCGCCGATCCCCGTTACGGCACGGCCACCTGCCCCACCTGCTCCGGACGTGGCCAAGTGGCCTATCAGCAAGGCTTCTTCACCATCAGCCGTACTTGCTCCCATTGTCGCGGGCAAGGCCAGATCGTCAAGCAACGCTGTCCCAAATGCCACGGGAAAGGACGTTTGCAGGAAGAGAAGGTCCTGGAAATCAAGATACCGCCAGGAGTCGGGCCGGGATCGCGCCTGCGTATTTCCGGAGAAGGAGAGGCGGGATCGCGCGGTGGCCCCTCCGGCGACCTTTACGTCGTCGTTTCTGTCGAAGATCATCCCTTTTTCCGGCGTGAGGGCAACGATGTCCTGTGCGAAGTGCCCATCAGCTTCTCCCAGGCTGCGCTGGGAACCGACATCACGGTCAAGACCCTGGACGGGGAAGAAAAGGTCCGCTTGCCGGAAGGCACCCAGACAGGAAGCAGCTTCCGTCTCCGCAACAAGGGCTTTCCCGGCCTCAACGGCCGCCGCAAGGGAGATCAGGTGGTCGAGGTGACGGTCATGACGCCTCGCAAGCTGTCCTCCAAGCAAAGAGAGCTTTTCGAGCAGCTCGCCGACGTTTCAGGCGAGCATCACGTGGAAGGGACGTTCTTCGAAAAGGTCAAGGAATTCTTTAGCTGAGCCGAGGGTTCGCGCCAAGACGCAAAGTACGCAATGGCCCAGAAGATAGATAGGATTGTCCGACCAATCGCGCGTGTCCGCCAAAGCAATTGACTGGATCAAGATTACATTTGCGGCACCACGCGGCAGCGAGGAATTGGTGGCCGGGCTGCTCTGGGGGCTTGGGACTGCCGGTTTCCAGGAAAAGCAGGCCGGAGGCGAGCTGAGGATCGAGGCATACTTTCCGGCAGGGCAGGATCCATCGGGGCTGCTTCAGGACATCGAACTGGGTGCCGTCCAAGCAGGGCTGAGGCTGAATCGATTGCAGGCGGAATCCTTTCAGGAAGATCCCCAGGCCTGGCTTGAGAATTGGCGCCAAAACTTCCGCGCCTTTGCAGTGGGTGAAACCTTTTACGTCCATCCGCCCTGGGAAGCGCCGGATCCCGCTTATCCTGTCCCGTTGATCCTGGAGCCCAGCCGTGCATTTGGGACGGGAACCCACGAATCCACCCAGCTCTGCCTGCTGGCCTTGCGACGGCAAGCGCTTCAATGCCGCAGCCTGCTCGACGTGGGAACGGGAAGCGGAATCCTCTCGGTCGCCTCACTCATGCTGAACCCTGGTCTGAAGGCAGTGGCGTTGGACAGCGACCCCGATGCGGTGGAGGTTGCTGTGCAGACTCGGCAAAGGCATCAGATTGATCCTGCCGCAATGGCAATTGTCTGCGGTCAACTGACGGCCTTGTCGGGTTGTTTCGACCTGGTTGTGGCCAACCTGACGCTGGCCATATTCCGTTGCCTCTCTCATGAATTGATCCGAGTTGTTGACCGGCGTCTGCTTGTCTCTGGCTTTACGAGCGATCAGCAGGGCCAAGTCTTGGAGCTGTTCTTGGCTCAGGCGGGTTTGAGGCTCGAGCAGCGGCAGCATATGAACGGCTGGTCCTGCCTGCTGCTGACAAGGGAGTGACATGTGAAGCATCAGCAACCCAGCCTTGGCGTCGTTTTGCGCCGAAGCTGGAAAAAGCATTGCCCGCGTTGCGGAAAGGGCGCCTTATTCCGCAGCTGGTTCAAGCTACGCGAATGCTGTTCGGTCTGCGGCCTGGCGATTCAACCCCGGCCCGGCGACACCTGGGGATTCTGGATCATCGGCGACCGCATTTTCGTGGCGGTTCCAATGATCGCCCTTTATCTGGGCTTCACGCCTGTGGAGTGGTTCCCGCGCCTGTTTTTCTTAGGAGTCGTAGTCGCCCTATTCTTCTTCACTATGCCTATGCGATTGGGGATCTGCGTGGGACTGGACTACTTAGCGCGGCGGCGCTGGAAGGTCTGAGGTTTGGCGCAAAGACGCCAGGAGCGCAAAGGCTTCAAGGGCCAATTCTGCCCCGGCCCTCTTGGCGCGAATTCAATCACTGCCGGGAGCGGCGCAGCTCAACATCGCCATTGATTGACGGTCATGAACTCCAGGTCGCCTTCTCAATTGGCAGCTCCCATCTTGGCACGTGAGAAATCCGGGATAGCCATTACGATCAAGGTACCGAGGATCTGAAAAAATCGATGAATTCCCGAGGGGAAAGTATCCGGACACCGCAGCATCGTTTCTCAGGAAAGTGCCGGATGTTCCCCGTCACCAGGCACTCTGCGCCCCCGCTTCTGGCGACCTCCAAAAACACCTCGTCATCTGGATCCGGCAGTGGTGCTGGGAGGGGACGGGCAGTCGCCAAGATGCCGTAGGTCCGAATGTATTCCAGCAGATCCTCGACTGCATCAGGAGAAAACTGAAAGCGGGGACGACGCAAAACAGCCTCGTATTCGGACAGGATCGCTGCGTTGTGGCAAATGGCCAGATCTCCCGATGCGATCAACCGGACAATGCGCGCGGGTGGGCCGAAAGGGGAGAGAAGGCCTGAAACCAGGACGTTGGTGTCGACGACGACAATCATTCTCTGCGCTGCTTTCGAACGGCCTGAATCTCCTCATTGATCTCTTGGGCTGAGAGTCGGTCAGTGCCACGCCGAACCGATTTCCGCTGCAGCTTCTCCACGGCCTGGATCGCGCGGGCTCTACGGATAGTTGCCAAGGCTTCTTCGAGCTCCCCTTCGGAGACCGCCGACAAAATGGCCACCGGCTTTCCGTTGGAGGTGATGACCACCTCCTTCTCCCTGGCCAGATCGTTCCAAACCTTCCCGGAATGGCCTCGAAACTCCCGAACTGTCACAAAGCGCATTGGACTGTCCTCAAATTGACACCCAATTGTCTCACAATTTGGCCGCCGATTGTCAACAAAGAAAGCGAAGGTGTACAGGCCGCGGGGAACCGTCATCCACGCGGCCAAAACCGAATCTCGCATTCCAATCGTCTCCGCCTGATGAGGGCGGATCTGCGGGACTCCCTCCTTACGCCCCGCTGAAAAGCCCGGCAAAACCCATGAAGGCCATTGATAGGATCCCGGCGATCAGAAAGCTCATGGCGGCGCCCTGGACTACGTCGGGGATGCTGGAGAGTTCGTTTTCCTGACGGATTCCGGCCATCAGCACCAGGGCCAGGGTCAGGCCGCATCCTGCGCCCAGGGCGAAGAAGATCCCCTCCAGGAAATCGTAGCCTCGGTTGGTCTGGAAAAGGGCCAGCCCCAGGATGGCGCAATTGGTGGTGATCAGCGGCAAGTAGATTCCCAACGCTTGAAACAAGGCCGGGCTGAGCTTTTTGATCAGCATTTCGACGAACTGGACGGTGCTGGCGATGACCACGATGAAGCTGATCAGGCGCAGGAAGGGGGCGTAGGGCAGTACGAAGGTGTTCAGGGCCCAGGCGCACAGCGAGGTGATGAGCAGCACAAAGATGTTGGCCAACCCCAGGCGGAAAGCGGTATCCAGGCGTCCGCTGACGCCGAAAAAGGGGCATAGGCCCAGGAAGTAGGCCAGCGTGAAGTTGTTGATCACGCAGGCGGATACAAAGATCCAAAGCAACTCGGACGAAACCGTCATGCCGCCCTCCTTTCTTCCATTTCGAGCTGCACCAAGGCTTTTAGGGTCCGCCGCTTGTGCACTTGGGCGAATAGGACCAGCATCACGCCCATGGTCAAGAAGCCTCCGGGAGGGAGGATCATGATCACCCAGGGCTCGAAGTTCTCTCCGAAAAGCGCCAGGCCGAAGAGCGAGCCGCTGCCCAGGATTTCGCGCACCGCGCCCACCATCAGCAGCGAAAGGGCGAATCCGCCCGACATCCCCAGGGCGTCGGCCAGCGCCTCCCCCACAGGATGCCGCGAGGCGAATGCCTCCTGACGGCCCAGGATGAGGCAGTTGACCACGATCAGGGCGATGAAGGCGCCCAATTCCTTGTGGATGGCCGGAAGCAACGCCTGCAAGGTCAAATCGGTGACGGTGACGAAGGTGGCGATGATGATGATGTAGGTGGTGATGCGCACCTGTTTGGGGATGAATCGGCGCAGCAAGGAGACCAAAAAGCTGGAGCCGGTCAGAACGAAGAGAACCGCCACTCCCATGGCCAGACCGTTGATGGCCGAGTTGGTGACAGCCAAGGCGGGGCAAAGGCCCAGCAGTTGGATGAATACGGGGTTCTGGCGCCAGAAGCCTTTGGAGAGTTCGGCGTTCATGGA
>JANQFM010000221.1 GCA_028277865.1 Acidobacteriota bacterium | reverse complement strand
TGCGGGCTCCGGGAATCCAGATACGCTTCGCCGCCAGCCGAAGCCTGGCATCCTTTTCGGGGGATTCCAGAGGACCAGAGCCCGTAACGTACCCCGGATGCGGGCGCTCCCGATTGGCGCGGGTTAGGACCTGAGGACAGGAATCTGCCTGCGCTCCAAGTGGAGAGCGATAACCGTACACTGAACAGCCTCTACGGCTCATCTGGATCATTGCGTCATGCAAGGTCGGATTTTTACCCCGGCTGATCTGTGCAATTGCATGGCGACGCCGCTTTCACCGACGAAGCTCATCCGGACGGCAAGATCGAGATGCCGGGATGCGCCCGGTTGAGGACGAGCAGTCAGGGTCGCCTCCCAAATGGTCATGGGCGTGAAGCTGTTCAACTCGACCATCGAGGTGTTTGAAATGCCGATGTTGATCCCCGGTGCCAATCGGCATTGGAAGGGATCTGGTTCATCCAGGCAGACGCCGGGCAGGAACCTGGAACTGGCGACTTGGACTTGATCCGATTTGACACTCAACTCGATGTCGAGCGGAAGATCGATGGGATTGCCCGTTTGCCTCAAAGTCAGTCGGGCAGGTTGGTCCTCGCCGCATGACACTTTCGGTTCACCTGCTTGCCAATAGACGGAATTGGTCGCACTGAAGCCGCTCAGCGAATCGAGAACACTGTCGACCGCCTGAACCCGGTCCATGTCGTGCCGCGAAGGGGGGGCAAGGGCCGAAGCATCCGAAAGAGGCAGGATCTGCAGATCGACTTCCCTGCCCCGAATGTTCAACTCGTAGACAGCCTGGATGCTGCCGGCAGACACCGAGGCTTCTTTGAGCCTGCCGCCGGTGGCCCCCACGACCAGGTACTGGATCCCGTCCAGCAGGGCATCGCGCTGGCTGTAGTGGAAATGCCCTGCGATCACAGCCCGTACGGGGTATCTGCTCAATAGCTGGTGAACGCGTTCCCAACCGCCCCAGTTGTACCAGAGGGGTTGGTGGGTGAAAACGATGATGCCCTTGGACTGAAGGTGAGTCTTCAAGTCCGACTCCAGCCAGCGGAGCTGCTGACCACTGAGTCGTGCCCGGAAGACATTTCCCCAGCGTGGATCGGTCTGCAGATGTTCGAGCGAGTCGAGGGCGATGAAGTGGTAGCCCTTCACATCAAAGCTATAGTACAGCCGCTCGCCTGCCTGGGGCTGCCGCTGGGAGTAGAGCGACTTAAAGAGCTCATGCCGGGAACGATCCGGTCTGAGGTTGGGCAAGAATGGCGGATTGACGTCGTGGTCGCCTTCGGTCAAATGCCATGGCGCGGGCAGCCGATCCAGCAGGCCGACGGCACGCTGGAAATCCTGGCGGATTTGATCTTCGGAACGGCTGCTCTCCAGCAAGTCCCCGACATGCAAGAAGACGTCGAAAGGACCCGATCTGCCCAGCTTTTCGATTCCCTGCTCCAGAGTCTTGTAGGCCTGATCGAGGTCCGCGGTGCCGGTCTGGTCTCCGATGATCCCGATACGCAACTGAGCCTGTGCAGGCTGGCCAGCCAGGATGAACAGGGTCAGCAGGGAAAGCCAGCGCTTCTTCACCGCAACCTCCACCGTATCCCTGCCCGTGCCACAGCGCCAGGTGTCCGAAAGCCGTCTTCGACATAGTCGTCGTCCAGGATATTCTCGGCCCGCAGGTAAAGCTCCACTTCCGAACGGTCGCCCGTCGCAATGGTGTAGCCGACGGTCAGATCGAGCCGGTCGTAGCCGTCAAAGTTGAACAGCACCTGAGTGAAGGGGAAGTCGGGAGCGAAGAGCGGTTCCGGGTAGCTGCTCGTCCCGACGTAGTCGGCGTTGAGGTTCCAGCCTCCCCAGCGATAGTTCAGGCCCAAGGCCCATTGGTGATTGGGAATGCCCTCGATCGGTCGGCTCAGGTCGCCCGGCGCCAGGCTGTTGTCCGCCTTGAGTACGTCAAAGCCCGCTATGAAGTCGGCGCGGGTGTAGCTGTAGCTGGCCTGCAAATTCAAGGATTCCGAAGCTGCAGCCTCAGCCGTCAGCTCCAATCCCCTCGACAGTCCGCCTTGCGCATTGGTGTTCTGAAAGAGGGAGGTCGAGGTGATGATTTCCTGCAGGCGGTTGTAAAAGTAGGTGGCACCCAACTGGAGACGGTCACCGAATAGGGAATGGTCCAAGCCGGCCTCCAAGGTCAATGTGCGTTCGGGCCGCAATTGAGGGTTGCCCACCCGCAACGGGCCTTGCTCGAAGTTGAAAACCGAGAACCGCTCGGAAAGCGATGGCGCCCGAAAGCCGTTGGCCGCCTGGGCGCGCAGCTTGGTGCCCGCATTGCGAAAAAAGTACGACACTGCCAAGCCGCCCGTATAGGCGTCCGGAGTATCGAGGTTCTGAAGTTCGGGGACGCTTTCGGGGTTGTCGACGCTGAAGAACTGACTGCGAAAGCTGGCCGTCAACTGCAAGCGGCGGTCGAAGAATTGCATGTGATCCTGGATGAAAAAAGCGGTGCTGCTCTGCCGGTCGGTGGTGGCAGGCGGGCCGGGTGCGGTCAGGACGAACTGGGCGGAGCGTGATTCCCGTTCGTGCTCGACACCGAATGAAAAAAGGTGGTGAGGCCCGGCCTGCAGGTAATGGCGGGTTCCCACAATCCGAGAGGAGCCTTCGATCAAGGAACTGTCGAAAGCGAACTCGAAGACACCCAGCCCATCCAGGAAGGGGTGACTCAGAGGGCCGTCCGAGAAGTCCTGGCTGGTTTCGGTGTCCTGAAAATAGAGCGAGTAGCTCCACCAATTGCTCAGCCGCTGTTCCCAATTCACGATGGCGGCAAAAAGGTGGGAGTCGCGGCGGCTGTCCGGGTCGTCTAAGTCTGCGACGAAGCCCTCCACGGGTCCGGCGCCGAAGGCGTAACCCAACGGATTGTCTGCCGGGCCGATCGGAAACGGCGAGGCATTCAGGTCTAGGCGGGGAGTGTCCAGGTAGTGGAGGATGCCCGAGATTTTGATGTCGGGGCTCAGGTCGTATTGCAGCATTGCAGCCAGGGTGGTGTTGCGAAAGGTGTCCTGGCCGTCAATCCCCGCATTGACATCACTGCGCATGGCACCCAGGCTGTAGTGAAAGCCATCTCCCAACGTGCCTTGGGAGCGGAAGGATTCCTGGAAGAACTCCAGCGAACCGGCTTCGAATCCGGCTTCCACAGTGGGCGGGCCGGAACCCAGCCGCGGGATCACGTTGATGACTCCGCCACTGGCAGAACTGCCATAGAGGGCGCTGCCCGAGCCGGGTAGCACTTCGATGCGGTCGGTGTTGGCCAGCATCAAATCCTCCCAGAAGCCGGAAATGTCGCCTCGGAAGCCTGCCGCATCGCGGATCTGAAATCCGTTCACAAGCAGGGCCGTGTCGGCATCACGCAAACCGCGAAAACGGATGCTCACGAAACTCCCCGGCCCCCTGGCCCGCTGCACCCGCAGCCCCGGAACGGGCAGCAGCGCTTCGGGCAAAAAAGCCTCTTTGCGCTCCTCGATCTGACGCGAATCGATCAGGAAGGGCGTGCGGGCCGCCTCTGAGGCGAGCTGCGGATTCCCGATGGCGGTCACCACCACCTCGTCCGAGAGGACGCCCACTTGCAGGATCAGGTCGCGCGAGGCGTCCATTTGCGGGTCGAGCTGCAGAGGGACAGTCAGGGTCTGGAAGCCTGTCAGGCTGGCCTGGATGAGGTACCCGCCTGCGGACAGGCTGTTGAAGCGGTAGTTACCTTGTGTGCCGCTGACGGCGGTCCACTTCTTTCCGCCCGCTTGCTCGTGCAGGGTGAGGGTGGCACCGGGCAAAAAAGCGCCACTGGAATCGCTGACGCGCCCACTCAGGGATGAGGCCTGCAAGGGGAAATGAGCAACGGCAAAAACTAGCAAAAAATATAGATTTTTCATGGATTTGAGATCTCCTCTTTCAAGTGCTGGATCATGGGGTGTGCAAGGCGATGCAGAGCTGCATCCGCAACCGGTTGCATACCTCTATGCTGCTACGTGAACCCAGTCTAGGCAGGTTGATAGCTGCAGTCCGCCAAAACGGACGGCGACCAGGTGTGCAGAGGAGAAAAAGGGAATTGAGCTGGAAAGGACATGCGGCAACCTCCTCGCCTCCCCTTCGGAGGCGTGATTGGAAGGCTTCGGTTGGACCGGTCTCCTGGCTGGCAGTGACTCACCTACTCTCCGCGCCTTCCCGCCCCGTCCGGAGGCAGTGGCTGAAGCGATGCGGATTTCGATCCTGCTTCACAGTTGCGAGGGCAGCGCCGGACTCTCACCGGACTTCCCGTCACCCAACCGCGGCCTGAATTCAAGTTGTGGAAATCTATCTTGGGTGAGGAGTGATGGATTGTCAAGCAGCATCTGATGACTGGTGCCGGAGCAGCCAAAGCGCAAGAAAGTACACATTCGGTTCACCCGTGGGAGGAAATCAAATCGAGACGCTTCCTCAGGCCGCCGTCGGGCCCGCCCCGGCGGAGCCCGCGACTGGAAAGCTAGAATCGGTGGAGCCAAAGAATAGCGCATCCCCTCCCCTCCTTCGGGGCGGCATGCCGCCC
>JANQFM010000210.1 GCA_028277865.1 Acidobacteriota bacterium | reverse complement strand
TAATATGGGGCCGGGCCGCCATCCAGGCCGGATTAAAGCGCTCGGAATGCCCGACCTGAAGACGGGCTCCCCCTTTTTCCTGGGCCTCCAGCATCTGCTGAGCCTCTTGCTGGTTGGCGGCCATGGGCTTTTCGACCAGCACATGGATCCCCAGGCGCAGAAAGTCGCAGGCCAGCCGACAGTGCTCCTCAGTGGGAACCGCCAGGCTGACCGCCTGGACGCGCTTCGGATCGAGGATTTCGCGATGATCGAAAAAATAAGGGCAACCGCAGGGCTCGGCCACATCTTTGGCCCGCTGCTGATCGATGTCCACCAAAGCTACCAGATCGGCCTGATGCAATTCTGAATGGATGCGGGCATGGTGCCGCCCCAGCGATCCGACGCCCACTACTGCCGTTTTCATCGCCATATAGTTCTGGATTTCGCACCAAGACGCCAAGAACGCGAAGCTTCAGATTCTTCACCTTGCGGTCTTCTTCGCGTCTTTGCGTCTTTGCGCGAAATTCCCGACCGCCACCCAAGCCAGCTTCATCTCGTCGGCTCGCTGGATCAGTTCGTCCCGGTCCAGCAGCAGGGTCTTTGCAGCATCCATGGCCAGGGCCGAAACCCGGCACTGGCCCAGCACGTCCAAGGTCCCCATGCCCAGCACCGGAACGTCAAAGCGCATGTCCTGCTGTGGGCGGCTCACTTTGACGACCGTCAAGCGCCGGCCTTCCGCCAAACGCGCCGCCCGCCGGATGGTTTCGTCGGTGCCCTCCATGGCCTCGACCGCCACCACGGCCTGATCTTTTACCACGACGGTCTGGCCCACATCGAGTTCGGCAATGCTTCGAGCCACGGTCAACCCGTAGTCGATGTCCTTTTGCTCCTCAGCGTTCGGAGAACGATTGGTGAGGACTCCTGGCTCAGGCAGAAGATAGGGGACCAAAGTGGTGGAATCGATCATGCGGATGCCCTCTTTTTCCAGCACATGCACGAATGCGCCGATCAGCGAAGCGGTGTTTTTGCGGGGGAGCGACATCAGTACGCGCAGCATCTTGAGGTCGGGAAAGGCCGAGAGGCGTCCGGCAGCGGGACGTCCGTCGCGGGCGAAGATGCGGACGTGCTTGACCTGCCCGCACATCATGGCCTGATCGACTCCGGCCTTTTTGAAGGTCTTGAGCAGGCGTCCCAACTGGCCCAGGCCTTGCCAATGGATTTGGATCCTTTCGCTGGCGAACTCCTCAATGGCAGGGTCGGTCTCTTCGCGGATGGCGGCGACGGTGAGGGGAATCTGACTACGCTCGGCCTGCTCCACGACCAGCAGGGGAAAGCGTCCATTGCCAGCGATGAGTCCCAGCATAGGCGCATGATAGCAGCAGAGGGGGTTCAGGCAGAGGCGCAGAGGCGCAAAGAGTGCGGAAGAGGGGAGCACAGGGTAAGTCTCATGTCAGATTTGTCGAACAGGATTTGCAAAGCCTTTCATCTCTGGCCTTTACGGCTTTGCGCCTTTGCGTGAAATCTGGTCTGGGCTCCCTGCTCGCTCTTTTTTGGCTAGTTCGCCGGGATAAGCCCTTTCTTTTCGAGCCAGCCTCGGAGCAAGCTCAGGTACTCCTCATTAGGCTGGGTCGCTAGGGAAAAGGTGTGGTCGGCAGCGGGGATGGTGTGGATTTCGTAGTCCGCAGCCGGGCCGTCCTGAAGGGTCGATTGCAGGCGGGGGACGACTCGTGCGACAGGCGTCGAATGGTCGGCCCCGCCGAAAGCGGCCAGAAAGGAGCCTTGGTAGCTGCTCCAGACCTGGACAGGGTTATAATCGATGTCCAAAGCCAAGAACCACTGGTCCATGTTTGTCCAGCGTATGTCTTCATCCTTGGGAGGCAACAAATCGGACGCAACTCCATGTCGGCGGGCGGCTTCGATGGCTTGGTCCAGCCCCGGCGGTATTCCGGCGTTGCGAATGTTCTGGTAAAGAGCCTTCCAGGCCATTTCGGCTCGGTGCAAGGCTTGGTGATCCGCTCCATCAGCCTTGAGCGTGGCGATCACATTGTGAAGGAACTGCTCTGCCAATGAGATGCCGGCAGCTCCTGCTGAGGCCAGGATCACAAAATCCGGATTGGTGCCTGCGGACAGAAGTTCGGCAATCACCCAGCCGCCCTGGCTGATCCCCCACACTCCGACGCGATTGGCGTCGACTTCAGGGCGCTCTGACAATGCTTTGAGAGCCAGGGCGGCGTCAGCGGCCAGATCCTTGAAGCTGGCTTTCTTCCAGTTGCCCTCCGATTTGCCGGTTCCCCGCTTGTCGTAAGTCAGCACCGCAAGGCCGTTTTGCGCAAAAAACTCGGCCTGTGCCCGCAATACGCCGTTCCCGTTGCGATCCGAAGCCCCGGATCGGCCCACCAATACCACGCCGGCGGATTTGGAGGATGAAGCAGGCAAGAAGAGGGAGGCGCCGATCTTTCCGGCTGGCCCCGCGAGAGTCAATTCCAACTCCCTTTGCCCATTTTCTGCGGCCAACGCAAGCCCATTCCAATGAATCAGTGCAAGACCTAGAAAAACCAATTGAATCAAGTCCGTTTTCTTCACGGGGCACATCATAGAGTAAAGGGCGGAAACAAAAAACCCCCTCCCTCGTTTCTTGCAATATTTCCGACTCTTTCCGCTCCTGAGAGGCCGGGCGCCTGCCCTTGAAGCCCCCCTGGCGCCGGAAGCCCATGCTGCGTACCATGGACCGATGCGAAAACAGCCCTACGCCCTGCTTCTGCTCGTTAGTGCCTTGGTCCTGTCTCTCTCCTGTGCGAGCGGGGATCCTGATTCAGTCGTCGACACCATCCTGATCAACGGCAAGATCATCACAGTGGATGAAAACGATGCGATCTTTGAGGCTTTGGCCATCCAGGACGGGAGAATCCTGGCTCTGGGAAGCACTCAAGAGATCGAAAAGCTGGCAGGGCAAGGAACACGTCGCATCGACCTGCAAGGACACACGGCCACTCCCGGACTTCTGGACGCCCACTGCCATTTTGTGGGAGGCGGACTGGATCAGCTCTACGACTTGGACCTCAGTTACCC
>JANQFM010000204.1 GCA_028277865.1 Acidobacteriota bacterium | reverse complement strand
CCGCAGGTCAGCATCGACTGGCCATGGTAGGGATTGGCGATTTCACCGTCTTTTTGCAGCCAGCGGGCGCGCACCATGGGGCAGTAGGCCACCACGATGCCTTCGGGGAGATTCTGCTGGACGGCTTGTTCGGACAAAGGCTTGAAAGCATTACGCATAGTCTCGATGTCTTCAGCCTCGGCGGCCGTGCGGGCCAGGTCATTTGCTTCGCCGTCCCCGGAACTGTTTTCAGCCAATTCATTTAAAGCTCCCTTGGCCTTGTCGTAATCATCCGCCGCCAAAGCCTCCTGTACCTCGATGTAGGAGGTCAGAAAAGCGGAGTCGATGGTGACCTGGACCTGCTCTTGGACCGAGCAGGACAAAGCCGTCATAAGGCTGGCAGCCAGCAATAAAAGGATTTTCCTCATTGGATTGATGCTCCCAAAGCAGATTTCAGGCAACCCGTACCTCTGCCGTAGTCTACGCTGAAAATCGATTGCCGTTCCCTGGATAGGCTCAACGATCTGCGCAGGATCTCAACAAGCGCCAAGAGGCTCACTGAAATCTCCGCCGACGGGATGCTGAGCGAGACGTATCGAGTTTTCTGCGGGTGCCCTTTTCTACAAACCACCCCAATGCGCCCGGCAGGTTCCGTTCACGCTTCAACCAAAAACGGCCTTTGGCGTTGAAGGGAGTCATGCAGCTTGCGGCGAATCGCCGAATAATCCACATCCGCCAATTCACACCAGTAGGGGAATCCATCTTCGTCACTGGTGATCCATTCGATAGCCTTCTTTTTCAAAACCCAATAATCCTTGCGCGAAGTGTGCTTCACTGAGCGCAGGTCGATCACGGCCTCGTGCCAGGCCTGGCGAAGGATCGCAACTGCCAAATTTCGTTCGGAACGGGACTCTAAAGTATGTTGGCTCCTACCATTGCGCGTTAGTGCCCTGACTTTCATCGGCCCCACATACTAGCACAAAAAGTCTAAATTGAAGCCACAAATATTTGCCTTCAGTGAGGGTTGCTTGGGGAAGTGAAGAAAGAGGAAATGTCAGGTTAGTTGCTGCTGAGGGCTCCTGCTGCTTTGGACGGGAAACCGGAGGCCGGAGTCCGCAAACCGGCACAAGGTCTGGAGAGTTTGACTCGTCATCCAGGACTTGGATCTTTCTGCCGGTTTCCGGCTTCCGGTTTTCGGTTTCCGCTCTTCTGCCGTTGACTGGGAGATCACTGCCTGCGAAAAGCGACGAAATGGAGCTGCCCCTGCCTTTGGACCTGTAAGACGACGGGGGAATTGCCGGGCAGGCTCTTGGCCTGCTGGTGCAGTTTCTTGAGGCTGTTGACTTCGATGCCGTTGATCTGAAAGATGATGTCGCCGGGCAGCAGGCCGCCTTCCGAGAAGAGGGCATCCGTTGACCGGGCAGCCACCAGCACGCCGCCCAGCTTGCGGGGCGGCGGCAGCAGGGGTGCGATCTCAGCAGTGATTTCGATGGCCAGGATTCCCAGATTGGGAATCAGGTTCTCCCGAGGGTTGACCAAGTCGGAGAAGCGATCCAGGTCGTTCGGACGCTCGATCACCCTGACCTGAAACCGTCGCGGTTTGGTTTCCCGGTCGCGCAGAACGTCGAGTTCGACCCATTCGTCGACGGCAACCTGATAGAGGTTGACGTCGAATTGGCGGCCATTCTCCATGGTCTTCCCATTGAGGGCCTGCACGATGTCACCCGCTTTCAGGCCGGCCTGGCTGGCGGGGCTGCCAGGCAAGACGTCGCCCAGGATCACTCCCCAATCGCGGTTCAGCCCCAGCCCCTGGCTGAGAACCGGAGTGATGGTCTGGGCGTTGACGCCGATGATGCCGCGCCGCACTCTGCGATGCAGGCGTATCTGGTGATAGACGTGTTTGACAATGTTGCTGGGCGCTGCAAAGCCCAATCCCTCGTTGCCGCCCGACTGGGAGAAAATGAACGTATTGATGCCCACCACCTCTCCTCGGACATTGAGAAGGGGGCCTCCGCTGTTGCCCGGGTTGATGGGGGCGTCGGTTTGGATGTAGACCATGGGCGCATCCGGCTGCAGCTGCCGGGCCTTGGCGCTGACCACCCCCAGCGAGACGCTGTTCTCCAGCCCCCTGGGGCTGCCGAAGGCGATGACAAGCTGACCCTGGCTCAACTCGTCCGAGTCGCCGAAGGGCAGAAAAGGCAGCCCCGATTTCTCGATCTTGAGCACCGCCAAGTCGGTTTCGCGGTCAAAGCCGATCAGCTGTGCGCCCTGAATCTGAGTCGGAGCGCGGATGATCGAGCGCCGGGGATCCTCGTCGCTGGGCGGAGGAGGCAGCCGCACCTGAATCTGGATGGCGTCCTCGACCACGTGGTAGTTGGTGACGATGTAACCGTCCGCCTCCACCAGCACGCCCGAGCCGCCGCTGCGCTGCGTACTCAGGCCCGATCCGCTGAAGATTCCGTCCTGGATGGGGGCGTATCCGGTGACAAAGACCTGTACAACACAAGGATTGACCCGCTGCGTCAGCTGCTCCAGGGACTCATTGAGAGCAGTCAGCGAATTGGTCCCCTGCTGCGCCTGCACTGTAGCCGCACAGCACGCCAATACCCAAATCCAGACCCACCCGGCTCGTCGCTTTGTCATGATCCCCAATTCTATACAAACAGTTGGCAGTTGGCAGCAAGGCTTTTCTGGATTCTTCTCGGTGCACTCTGTGTCTCGGTGGCAAACTTGACTCAAAAGTTGCCAAGCAATTGCCCTCCTACAAGAAGAGCCGTTGAGGGCGCACTGCACATCTAATCTAATGCCCAGCTATCAGCCTGATCACGGAATCCGCGTGTGCGCCTACCTGCTGACGGGAATACAGCAAGGGAAAATACTTCCCTTCGGCCCAAAGCTGCAGCAAATCCCGATAGTGCGGGCTGTTCGGATCCCCAGACTGGCCGGGCGTGTTGCTGGCCAGGCTGCGGTCCCAGTCCGACAGGTCGGCGATGACTCGGAAGGAGGCGCCGGATGTCTGGTTGTCGTTTCCGGTGGTCATGTTGACGGTATAGCGGCTTCCGCCTCGGGGCAGGGGGCCGGCGTCCAACCGGGCGCGCAGCTCGTCGTTCACGGCCCGGCTCAGGGGATGGCGGATGAGAACGTGGTGGAAGAGGACGTCTCCGTAGCGCCAAGCAGAGGGAGCGCGGCCGAAGCGCTTGTGCAACTCCTCGACGGCTTCCTGCAAGCTTTGCAGCAGCAATGCGTTGCGGTTGTCTGCGGGATTGGGCGTGGCAAAGAGATCCTCGGGCTTGCTCAGCCAGGAAACCACTCGGGTAAAAGGGCGGCGCGAAATGGAACCGGCCAGCAATTCGCCCAAAGCCTGGTTCCAGACGTTTTTCTCCAGGCGGCGCTCCCACATCTGATAAAGGGCGGCAGTCGGCGAATCGGCTTTGAGGATGAAATCCCATTCCTGGAGCATTCTCAGGGCTTGCTGCAACTCAGGCTGTTGGCTTTCAAGGCCTTGCAGCAACGAAACCAAGCTGCGCGCCGGAAGCGACAGCTCATCCTGCTGCAGGGCTTTCATCTCTTCCAGGCCAAGCTTTCGCCCTGACGAGAGGAATTCCAAAAGTCGTTGGAAGCGGTAAGGTTCGGCCCAGCGAAACCCGATGGTGTGAGGGTAGCCCGGCGGCAAATTGTTCTGGTTGGCGGTGGCCAGGTATCCCTCAGGCGGATTGAGGGCGGCGGGCAAGTCGAGGGGAGGCAGATAGCCTTGCCATTCGAATCGACCGTCGCCCGGGACGGGCAACAGGCCGTCCCAGTTGGGCCGCAGGGGAGTGATTCCGGTTGCCTGCCATCCGATGTCGCCGTTGCGGTCCGCCCAAACCATGTTTTCCGAAGGTGTCCGGAAATACTTGCAGGCCTGCTGAAACTCCTCCCAGTCGGAGGCTTGGCCGAAGCGCAGGCTGGCCAGGTAGGGAGCGGCGCCCACCTCCAGCCAAGCGGCCCTCAAGGCATAGGCGGCGTGGTTGGCCGCATCCTCGTAGAGTACCGGGCCATGCCGGGTGTACTTAAGCAGGACTGCGCGGGGCTCTTGGCCCCGGATCGGAATCTTTTCCTCCACCACCTGCATCGTTTCCCAGTCGTCCTGATAACGGTATTGCAAAGGGTTCTCCGGGTTGGTCCGGTAAACGTACAGATCCTCCTGGTCCACTGAAAAAATGGTCAGCCCCCAGGCGCCGTGCTGGTTGTGGCCGATTGAAACGCCCGGCAAAGCCGGTTCGCCTCCGCCGATGACGTCCCAGCCGGGCGCGACCAGGTGGACGAAATAGCGCAGCGAGGGGATCTGCAGAGATCGGTGAGGGTCATTGGCTATGAAGGGATGGCCGGTGGACGATCGTTGGGCGCTGAGTACCCAATTGTTGGAGCCTGCGTCCGCCTGATTCGGAATCCACCTGCGGGGCTCAGTTACGAAGTGCTGGCCGATCTGCTGCGCTGCCCTCAATTCGGGGTCGACAATGTCCTCGGACGAGAAAGAAGGGCGGGAGCGCGAGGCCAGGTAAAGCTTCAGGATCTCATCGGGCGGAGCCGAAATCTCAATCCCTTCCTCCAATTCCAAGCTGGGGTCGCCGGGGCTCAGGTCCAGAGCATCCGCCAGCTTGGCTGCCCCTGCCACTTTCGCCAGCAGGGCGAAGGTGAGTTCGTCGCGGACGTTTCGGAAGAGCCCGTTATGGCGCGAGACGACCACTTCGGGCGTCCAGTGTTTGGGCTGGATGCCCAAGAGGCGAAACTCCAGGGGCAGCGATTCGGGATCCCGGTTGGCCAGATCCACATAGGCATTGACACCTGCCACGAAGGCGCCGATGATCTCCTCCCCATCGGGGTGATAGTGGCGCATCTCCTGCCGAATGTCTTGGCGGAATTGCAGCAGGCGGGCGCCGGTGTCCTGCTCCACAAATCGGCTGCCGAAGGCCTCCGAGAGCGTCCCGGTGGCCTGTCGGCGCCACAGCTCCAGTTGAAAAAGCCGGTCGCGGGCAGCGCTGAAACCCTGGGCGAAGAAAAGGTCGTGCTGGTTGGCTGCGTAGATGTGTGAGATCCCCCAGCGGTCGCGGATGATCTCGACGGGTTCCTTCAAGCCCTTCATCGATAGGGTTTCGTCCACCGCAATGGACGCATCGCCGCAGGCCGCTGTCAGTATTGCGAGGCCTGCCAGGAGGAGTCTTCCTTTGCTTGACATGTCCTGAAGATAGGCTGTTTGGTGTCCGGGCGCAAAAAAAAGGCGGACGGCAGGAGTTTGGCGAACTGCTGCCGTCCGCACAGGAGGTTGAGGTCGTTCGTCAAGAAGGTACGTTCGGCAGGGGACTTGTTTCATCATGAAAGGCTTGCGGACGGCCTCCCACTCGCACTCAAAGCCGAAAGCAGCGTAGACTATCCACTTTGTTCGAGGAGGATGCCATGATTTGCTCCCCATCCCGAAGCGTCCAGGTTAAAGGAATTCCCGACTACCTGCCCCAGCCGATTGTCGATGAATGCCGCATGCAGATCGTACAGGCCGTTCAAGAGCTGATCTCCCGGACCCGGTTGGAGGGGGTCTCGATCCAAGTGGAGGCGGGAAATGCACCCCAGCAAAAGAATGCGGAGCCTGCTCCGCCGCGCGACGTGGCTGGATTGGGGGACTCCCGACGGCCCGGCACCAGCGGCCAAAAGCAGTCAGGCGACGAGCCGACGGTCGAAGAGCGAGCTGCCATTTACGAGGCGCGTGATTCGCTCTACGACTTCGACTTCTTGGTGGTCCCCGATTCGGTCATGGAAAGTTTGCTTTCCGCCGTGGACCTGATCAAGGTGGAAGAAAAGGTGTTCGATCACTGGAACCTGCGCAGCATCGAGCCCTTTCCCCGCTCGGCCCTCAACTTTCACGGGCCCTCGGGGACCGGCAAGACCCTGGCGGCCCACGCCGTGGCCAGCTACCTGGCAAAGCCCATCCTGCTGGCCAGCTATGCAGAGATCGAGAGCAAGTACGTGGGCGACGCCTCCAAAAACATCGAAGCCGTTTTCTTTGCTGCCGAACGCGATGGTGCCATCCTCTTCATCGACGAGGCCGACTCGCTTCTTTCACGGCGCCTTACCGACGTCACCCAGGGCGCAGAGCAGGCCATCAACTCGATGCGCAGCCAGCTTCTCATTTGTTTGGAGCGCTACAAAGGGATTGCGATTTTTTCCACAAACCTTGTGGAAAACTACGATCAAGCCTTCCAGACCCGCATGCGCTACATCCAATTCCCTCTTCCTGACCAGAAGTCCAGGCGCAAGATCTGGGAGCGCCACCTGCCCTCCCAACTGCCTTTGGGCAAGGACGTTTCGCTGGACGAGTTGGCCTCCTTGGAGGGGATTTGCGGACGTGACATCAAGAATGCCGTCATCGACACGGCTTTGCGGGCGGCCCGAAAGGGCGAAAGCCTGATCCTGCAATCTCAATTGATCGAGGCCGTGGAGCGAGTCAAGTCTTCACGAGTGGGGAAGCAGGAATGATCTTTGTAGATACGAGATTTGAATGCACCTGAAATGGTCGCCTCTTCAAGTCGCTCAAAAACCGCGAAGTCGCTCAAAGACCGCGCTGCTCGATTCGGAAATCAATTCGTAGCCGAAAATCCCTTGCCTTTCTTCACTTTGCGTTCTTTGCGACCTTGCGGTTTTGCGTGAAACTCCTGGATCCATTCGGTGCCGGCAGGCCTGCCTCCCACTATGAGCAAGAGGCCCATTGCGACAACCAGAAGCGCATACATCACATTGTCGGTTCGCAGAGCCTGGATCAGGCACAAGGTTGCCGCGCAGCTGGAGAAGAAGATGATGAGTGCCAGATTCAGCTCTTGAAAGGCTGCATGGCCATCCTGATTATCAAATTCGCCCTGACGCGAACGCAACCAGAAGCAAAGCAAGACCGTTGAAAGTACTAAAATAAGCGAAGGAAAAGGACTGTCAGCCAGTGTCATCCCCAGAAGATTCATCCTGCAATTCCCCTCAATCCCACTGCAAATTATCGTAAATTTGCGTGTCGAGCCGCCCAGGATCCTATTTCCAGATTGCGATTTTATACGCAATCAAGAACTGATGATAGATGCTTCCACCTCTTTGCTCATTGCTGTCCGGTTTCCTGAGCAGATCCAATGCAAAAAGTATAACACATGTGTTTTGGCCCGTCCTTACAAGCGATCCGGCCCTATGTGATAAAAAGCAGGGTGGGAGCCGGAACGATGCACACATTCCTGCGGCGCCTGATCGGCGCAGCCAAGCTCGACTCCGAGATCTACGAAGAAGTGGAGGCCGACAAGTCCGCTATGGGCCAAGCTGTCATGGTTGTAGTTCTTTCGAGTCTGGCAGCGGGAATCGGCTTGATGGGGAGGGGTTCGACGGCTCTGGTTTCGATAACCGTTTTCTCGATTTTGGCATGGGTCCTGTGGGCTTGGACGGCCTATTTCATCGGCACCCGCATCCTTCCCGAAGCATGCACTGAGGCCGACCTGGGCCAACTGCTGCGCACCACCGCCTTCGCAGGATCGCCGGGTTTGCTGCGCCTGCTGGGATTATTGCCCGGCTGGGCCGTACCGGTCTTTGTGCTCGCCTCCATTTGGA
This sequence comes from Acidobacteriota bacterium, assembly GCA_028277865.1. GTDB lineage: Bacteria > Acidobacteriota > UBA6911 > RPQK01 > DATIPO01 > JANQFM01. The sequence continues at coordinate 841 of JANQFM010000204.1, read as the reverse complement.
TGCTGGCCGCTTTTGTGGTGGCAGTCCGGCAAGCACTCGATTACACCAGCACACTGCGCGCCGTGGCAGTCTGTTTCTTCGGATGGCTCGCTTACAGCCTGCTATTCATCCTGCTCGACAGCCTGATGGTGGTGGTGAGGTAGGGGAATCCGAGGTCCAAGGTCCGAGGTCCAAGGTCCAAGGTCCAAGGTCCAAGGTCCAAGGTCCAAGGTCTGCAGAGAATACAGTTTACCTTCCCGGAAGCCTACTGACCCTCCGGCTCGATTTCCTTGGGGGGGATGACGGACAACAGAGTGGAGTTCTCTGTAAAGAACAGCTCCATGCTGGTCAAGGGGGTGTCCGAGATGATTCGGAGGGAGCCTCCGATGATCTCGCCTGCCTCGGGAAACAGGTCGCCCATGGTTCCAAGCAGCCGGTTGCCCGGTTCGAGGATGAATGGACCTTCGGTTGCAGCAAGTTGCGCATTTGGCCTGCGCAATTCGATGGTCACCTCGGCGGGCTGGTCCGAGGGGTTGACAACCGACAGCCCGGTGCCGATTCCCAAGCCTTGGGCCACGTGGGGGAAGACGAACATCGGGCTGCGAACCGGTTGCAATGGGACGGCGCTCATGGCCTGAGAGCCAAAAGCCAGCAGGACTGCGGAGCCGACCAAGCCCTCCCGGTCCGCGACAATATCGATCCAACCTGTTTGAATGCCCCCGCTGTCGACCAGCCCGAAAAGATCAATGACGCTGGATCGCCTGGAGGCGCCGTTGGGGAGATTGACGGTCACCGGCCCGCTGATCGTACTTCCATCGTCGGCCCGCAGAGTCAGGGTCACCACGATGGGCTCCACCTCTTC
>JANQFM010000015.1 GCA_028277865.1 Acidobacteriota bacterium | reverse complement strand
GTGCGGATCAAGCGCAGGCCCAGGCCGCCTTTTTTGCGCTTTGCGATCAGTTCCTCCAGTTCTTGAGGCTCGATTTCGGTCGGGTCGAAGCCTCGCCCGGTGTCCGAGATGGTGACCTTGAGGACGTCTTCGTCGAAGCGGACGTGAATCACGACCTCCTGGGTGGCGTCGAGCTGGTAGGCATGTTCGATGACATTGCTGACGGCCTCGTCCACCGCCAGGACGATCTTTGCCACCTCGTGCTCGCTGATTCCGGCCTGCTTGCCGATTCCGTCCAGGAACTGCCGGATCATGGCCAGGTTCTCGGTCGAGGAAGGCACCTGCAAGAGAAACTTTTGCTCGAACTCGTCCATGCTGCTAGCCCTCCCAGGTAGGCGACTCGCCGAACTTGCGGACGGCTGCAGGGCGGTCGTCCTCAATGTGATAGAGCTGCTCGAATCCCAGCAGCTCGAACACTTGGCGGACTTTGGGGATCAGCGAACAGATCTTGATGTCCCCTCCTTCATCGCGGACCTCTTCGACGAACCCCATGAAGACTCCCAGGCCGGCCGAAGAGATGTAATCCAGCTTGCCGCAGTCGACGATGATCTTGACATTGCCTTGGGCGATCTGGTCCTCAATGGCCCGCTCGAACTCAGTCGCAGTGTGGGCATCGAGGTAGCCCTCGATCTGGATGATGGTGAGGCCGTCCTCTGTCTTGTGGCTCACTGTGAACGGATTGGACATCCGGAAGTCTCCTTGTTTCGAAAAGCCTCAAGTCTAAGGCCCGCTGCTCTCCAGGACAAGCGGCAGTTTCGCGCCAAGAAGCAAAGATCGCAAAGCTAAGAAAGAATTGTGTCTCTGCGGCCTCGCGTCTTGGCGCGAAATCCTCTTTATTCCCTCTTGAGGACCACCAGCGTAATGTCGTCGTACTGGGCAATTTCCCCGGTGAAGCTTTTCACTTCGTTCAGCAGAAGGTCGCGCGCCTCAAGCGCTGCCATCCCGTCCAGGCGGCCGATCGCCTCTCGGAACCGGTCGTCTCCGAATTCCTGTCCTTGAGCGTCCATTGCCTCGGTGATGCCGTCCGAATAGAGGATGAGGCTGTCTCCAGGCGCCATGGCCACCTCTGCCACGGTCAGGCTGCGGTCAAAAAGGCGCGCTCCGGCCAGCCCAAGGCCGATGCCCGAGCTGTACAAAAAACGGGTTTCACCATTGTCGGACCGCCTGAAGACAGGCGGATTGTGGCCCGCCCTCACGCACAGCGCCTTGCCGTTGGAGGGATCGAGCACGGCCAGGGCCAGCGTGACAAAGACCTTGCGGCGGGCGCACTCGTGCAAATGGACGTTCATGCTGCGGGCAATCTCGTCGGGCTGGCTGGACATTTCGCAAACCGACCTCAGCAGCCCTTTGGTCAAGGTCATGTACAAGGCGGCCGGAACTCCCTTGCCCGACACATCGGCGACAGCTATTCCCCAGCGTCCGCCTTCCAAGGGAACAAAGTCGTAAAGGTCGCCCCCCACCTCGCGGGCCGGGCGGCAGGCCGCAGACAGCTGGAATCCCGGAATGTGCGGAGGCTTGTCGGGAAGCATCAACTCCTGAGCTTTGCGGGCCACCGAAAACTCGGCCAAGAGCCGTTCCCGTTCTCCCCGCTTGTGCAGAAGGGCTCGCTGGGCGATGGCTTCCCGATAGGAGATTTCCTGGCTCATGTCCACCTGTCGGCCCCATTTGGCAACGCCCCCGGCCAAAGCGCCCATCAGGCCGATTCCTGCAAATGCCAGAAATCCCTGCACCTGCAACTGCTCGGCAGGCTGGACCAGCAACATATGGGCCTTGCCGGCCGCCTGTGCCGTGAATGCCATCATGATCACCGCCAGCAGATCCACTTGGCGGTATAGCAGGGAGGCGATCAGAAAGATCAGGACAGAGCAAGTCAGGGCGCCCCAGGCAGAGACGGCAATTTCAGAGGCCGCAGCCAAGACGATGCATCCTGTCGCAAGCAGCAACCCGCCGGAGATCCAGGGCCTTTTCTTCAGGTAGGCCGAAGTCAAAGGCGCCAGGTAGGCAAACACGAAGAGAATCCCGACAAAGGGGCCTTGGGCAAAGAAATTGAGGGCGGCGAGCCAGGGGACGGGTGCCGAAAGGAGGGAGGTCTCGGCACTGGCCACCTCTGCTCCGGGGATGACGGCGGCACTCACATAGGGCGCAGCTGCCGCGGCGCCCCCCAGCAGCACTCCCCATCCCAGCGACCGTCCCACGGGCCGGGATCTCCACAGACCCTTCAGGAAAAGGTCCATGGTGACCACTCGAGCCGCTTGGAAGCGCACCGCCAGCATGTAACCGACCCCCCAAATCACCGCCCAAAGGGGCAGGATCCCGAAGACGAAAAACAAAAGCTGGGTCACTGCCATTTCCAGGGCCACGTTTCCATCCAGCACCCCTTCGTCCCAGCCACTGCCCCACAAGAACAAGACTGCATAGATGGGCACGATTGCCAGCAGCGACAGGACCACCTGGCGGTGCCGGATTTCACGGTCCACCGATCCGACCAGATAGAGGACCAGCCCGGCCAGGATGCCCAGGATCATCAAGGAGACCGACAGGATCTGGAAGGCATTCACCGAATCGTCACGATCGGAGTATTCATCATCGAATGAGTCTGCGTACTCGACATCCAGCGTCGCTTCGGCAAGCGCCCCCTTACGGAATACGAAGGTCGCTTCAGGGGTGGCGTTTTCATCGCTCAATGACGCTGCGTGCCAGTTGTACTCCAGGACTTCATTGTCATTGCGCAGCGTCTTGCCCTTGGGCTCGAATGCCTGAGCGTCGGCGCCCACCCAGTCCGCCAGCAGCCCGCGGATCAGCCGGTCTGCCGCCTGCAGAGAGATTTCCTCGACAGCCTGATCGGGAGCCTCATCCGTACCTTCGGGGCCGATGTGGATGACCTGGCGACCGAAGTAGACCTCATTGTCTCCTCTGGGGCGACTTTTCTCGATGCCGAAGACCCGGCCTGATCGATCCAGCCGAACCGTCAGGCTGCCATCGTTCTCTTGCTCAAGGCGTACCGAGGTGAGGACCGGGGTGGCGAAGGCAGCCGCCGGGCTGTCGGGAAACCTGGATAGGAAGTAGGAGTCCCTGCCGCGCTCTTCGGCCTGCACTCCGATTCGGCTCTCCGAAACGGTTTCACCGAGTTGATCAGCGGTTTGGGCGGCCCTTTGCCGGGCGGCCTGCCGGTCGATGGCATAGCTCCAACCGGCCGAGGGGCTCAGGCGGGGGAAAAGGACCAGGAAGGCCGTCCAGCCCAGCAATCCGATTGCCAGCAAGGGGGCTTTCTTCATGCCACACGATCCTCGGGGGCTTTGCCCTGAACGCCGAAGACAGCCGTTGCAGACACCTGAAGAAGGATGGTGGAAAGGTCGTCATCCAACCCCTCTCGGCGTGCCTGCTTGACCCGGACTGCAAGTGCCGTCAAAAAAGCCTGCAGGATCTCATCGGCCGAGCCTTGGCGGCGGGATTCCAGGAATCCCCGCAGCCACTCCTCCGGCGATTCATCGCCTAAGGAGAGGGTGTGGGCAATTCCATCGGTAAAGAGAAGGATCCGGTCGTCCGGCCGGATGGAAAAAGACGCCTGCTGGATTCCATCCGAGGAGGCCGACTGGTCGACGTCATTCTGAAGGGAGCTGCCCTGCCGTTGGATGACGATGCGCGGGTAATCGCCCAGGCGGGCATAGGAGAAGATGCCGGACTGCACGTCGATCAGGGCATACAAGAGGCCCAGCTTGGTGGTTTGGGTGAGGAGATCCGACAACGATTGATGCAGGTAGTCCATCACTTCGGTCGGGGTGGCACGGGCGGCCATCGGCATGAGAAGCCCTTTGGCAAAGGCGACCGAAAGAGCTGCCGGAAGGCCTTCGCCCCCGCCTTCGGCCAAAAGGATTCCCAGCTTGTGCCGCCCAACGGGAAAGAAATCGTAAAAATGGCCGCCTACCTCGCGGGCCGGCTGGCAGGAGGCGGCCACGCTCAGCCCCGGCAGGGAGGGCACCAGCTGGGGCGCCAGGCGCAGCTGGGCTTGGCGCGCTGCGGAGACTTCGGCTTTCAAGGCCCGGCGCTCTTCGATGTGCCGGGCATAGAGAGGGCGAACCTCGTCCTCCCGATAGCGGCGTCCCCGCAAGGCAAAATATGCTTGGGCGAGCAGCAAAGGTGCCGCAACAATGGTCGCCAGGGCGAATGACCTCCAGACAACGGCGAGTTCGATCGGAAATAGAGCGACGTTTGAAGCGATCAAATAGGCGTTCAATGCGGCTGCGGCAGTGAGAAAGTCGAAGGCCCAAAAAAGCCCCAGCAAACTGGCGGCCAGCACTGCTGCCAAAACCAGGCCAAGGAGGGGGAAGTCGCTGGAAAGCGCCATCCCTGTGCAGACGAAAAGCGAAGAGGCCGCCAGAAAAAACCGCCTCCAGCGCACCGTCTTGAAGCTGCGGTAGGCGAAGGCCAAGGGAAGCAGCAGTCCAAAGATCGCCAAGGGGACGGCACGTTCCAGAGGAGAGAACAGGACGTAAAGCCCGGGCAGGGGGATGAAACTCACCAATGCCAGGGCCTCAGTCGCCCCGCTGCTTCCGCCAACCAAGCGAAAGACCCCGTTGGCCAGCACCAGCCAGCCTCCCAGCAGGGTGCCCGCCAGCATGGCCGCCGATACATTGCGCGAGAAGACCTTCCCGGTCATCAGGGCGTCTACAGAGGTCAGCTTGCCGGGAAATGCCTCGCGGACATCCCCTTCGCCGCTTCCCCAGGCCAACCCCAGGACGAATGCAAAAATGAGGTTGGTGCAGGCGCCCAGGGCCAAAAGCGCCCACAGGCTCCACCAAGGGCTTTCCTTCACCTGTTGGCCAAGCATATCCGGGGCATTGAGAAAGACGAGGACGACAAAGACCCCTCCCAGAACGAAGCCGATCGTCAGAGCCCTGCGCAGCGACAACTCTTTTTGGCGCACGCGTCGGATGAAGCGAATCAGCCCGAAGGTGCCCAGCAAGACCCAGGTCAAGGCAACCAGCACTCCAAGGATCACCTTGCCGACCACATGATTGCCGATCTGGGGAGGCAGGAATTGGGCGTTCACCTCTGCCTCGACTTGCTCGGCGGTCACTGCGCCCCCTTGAACCTTGACCGTGAAGGTCAAGGTCATTTCGGGCGCTGCAGACGGAGTCCCCTTCCAGGTGAAGGTCCGAACATGGCTGCCCTCCCCTTCGCTGGTCTTGAGGTCCGGTTCTTGGACTTCCAATCCGGGGATCAGGTCAGCTTGGCGGCGCAAAGCTGAATGGGCCAGATCCCGTGCGGCCTCTTCGCTGACCTCCGCTGGGACCTCCAGGAGATTGGGGCTGTATTCGTAGCCCAGGATCCGGCCTTGGGGTCCGATGTCGGTTTGGAAGAATCTCCGCTCCTGCTGCCCTGATTGCGCCGGAAAGAAGAGGTGCAGCGCTCGCACGGAGTTGGCGGGGACCAGTTGCTGCAGCTGC